>JADFVC010000365.1 GCA_015222355.1 Chloroflexota bacterium
ACTCTCAGTCGCCAGGAGCGACGGGCCGTAACGAGAGATTGGATGTTCGAGGCCGGATTTGCGGGAATTTGAGAGCGAATAGCAGGGCTATTTGTCGAAAATTGACGTAAATCTGGACCGATCAGCTGATTTCGCAGTAGGTTCTTGTTGAGCCCGACAGGCTTCTAGTGCTGATAGCAGGAGATTGTACGTGAAAGATCTGGATTATATGGCTTGGATTGAATCCTTTATGACCTGGTTCAATTCTCTGGTGTTTGAGTTGTCCCGGATGCTGGCTTCCGCCGGGGTCCCTGAGAAGTACCAGACTTTAGGTGCTTTGGGTTTGCTCTATTTAGGCGTGGTGCTGGTTGTCGTTATCTTCATTTTCGGCCTGCTGGCCGTCTTGCGGAAACCGAAAGAAAAAAAAGTTGTTGCGCCAAAGGAACCGACTGAGGAAGCCGCAGCCGAGCCGGAACCGCTGAGCCTGTCCGCAAGATTCAAGCGCAGCCTGGCCAAAACCCAGTCTTCTCTGGTCGGTCGTATTGATAGCTTGTTGCGCGGACGTTCCAATATCGATGAGGATCTGATCGAAGAACTTGAGGAAATCCTGATTACGGCCGATCTCGGCATGCAGACCACCCAGCGATTGATCGGAACCCTTAAGGCTGGTCAGGCGAAAGGAACGCTGGAAACACCTGATCAGGTCAGGCAGCTATTGATGGAAGAGCTGGAAAAAATTTTGCAGATTGAGAGTAAGCCGCTGGATGTCTCTATCGCAGCACCTTTTGTGATCATGGTAGTTGGAGTGAACGGTGTCGGAAAAACCACCACCGTCGGTAAATTGGCCAATCAGTTGGCCAGAGATGGCAAAAAAGTCATCCTCGGTGCCGGGGACACCTTCCGCGCCGCAGCTGCTGAACAGTTGGAGATCTGGGGAGAGCGGGCCGGAGTGGAAGTTATTCGGCATGCTGAAGGGGCCGATCCTGGAGCGGTCGCTTTTGATGCCGCCAGGGCCGCAGTTGCCCGCAAAGCAGATGTGTTGATTCTGGACACGGCTGGTCGGTTGCACACCAAGGTCAACCTGATGGAAGAATTGAAAAAGATCCGTCGGGTCATTGATCGTGAGATTCCCGGGGCTCCACATGAAAGCATGCTGGTTCTTGATGCGACCACCGGGCAGAACGCTTTGACTCAAGCTAAGCTGTTTAACGAAGTCGTACAGTTGGATGGTATTGCGTTGACGAAGCTTGATGGTACCGCAAAAGGGGGTATCGTTGTGGCTATTGCCGCTGAGTTGGATGTGCCGGTCCGGTTTGTCGGAATTGGTGAAGGGATTGATGATCTGCGTCCCTTTGACCCGGCGATGTTTATTTCGGCGCTTTTTGAGAGCTGATAGAAAAATTTGCACTTTTCCCTTGGGGGCACACCTTAAAGGCTTTACGATGGAAAGCGATTTGCTGAATCGTCTTGAGACAGCTGCGACAGCTTTGCTGGCACAGAAACGGAAACTTGAAGACGAATGTCATAACCTCCGGCAGGAGAAGTCTGTCTGGTTGCGGGAGCGTAATGAACTGTTGCAGGAAGTCGAAAAAATTCTCAGTCGAATTGACGAAGCAGGGCTGGAGGATGCTTAATGTATAGTGTCCAGGTCAGGATTCTGGGGCGAGAGTATACGCTGCGCAGTCAGGAGCCCCCCGAGCAGATCCAGCGGGTTGCCGCCTTTGTCGAAGAAAAACTTGCTGAAACCGCGGCTGTGCGCTCAACGGATACGCGCGACCTGACTGTGTTGACCCTGTTGAACTTGGCGGGCCAGCACCTGCAGTTACTTGAAGAGCAGAGGCAGAGTCGGCAGGAACTGGGAAAACGGCTTGAGCAGCTTGTATGTCAACTGGAACAAAGCAATTCTGGTTGCTAAAGTTGACTATAACGATATATATTACCGAATGTGAAGCTTTGCGGTTTTATAAAAATCACCCTGAGTGTACAGGGCTTTTAGATAGATTGGTTCGGAACTAACTCGAATGGACACACCTGTTCGGCAGGTGATAATCATCCCGGTTTTATAGATTTACGGTGAGTTAACCCGTGAATATCAGGCGTAAACGAAATGCTTAAAGCGCATGGAGAGTTTTTGTAAGTTATTCGGAGACCTGAATTAATTTGTTAATTACCTGACAATTTATAAATCCACAGGCGAGAGGGATTCGCCGCAAACGTCCATTTCAGCTGTATCTAGCCTGCCTGTTTCTATCCTTTCTGCCCTGAGCTTTGTACCAGCCGGAGCTCTCCAATATGTCCAAGCATGACATTCGGCAAGAGTTGCTCGCTCGTCGTAAGCAGCTTGATGTTGCAACATGTGTTCGTTTGAGCCGGCAGGTTCAACAACAGCTGATCGCTTCTGACTGTTTTCAGCGGGCGCGAGTGTTGGCGTTGTATAGCCCGATCAATAATGAAGTGCAGACCGATCAGCTGTATGCAGCTGCTGTAGCTTCGGGAAAGATCGTTTGTTTTCCCAAGGCGGTTGAGCGGGGCCTGGATTTCCGCCGGGTGACGTCTTTGTCAGCGTTGACTGTCGGCCGCTTCGGAGTTGCCGAGCCGGCCACCGGAGAGTCGTGTCCGATTGCCGATGTGGATCTGATTGTTGTTCCCGGTGTTGCCTTTGACCGCAGCGGTCACCGTTTGGGTTATGGTAGAGGATTTTACGATCGTGAGTTGGCGAGTACCGCAGAACGGACGAAGGCTGTCGGGCTCTGTTTTGCTTTTCAGTTATGTAAGTGTCTGCCGAGGGAAGCGCATGATCGACCTGTGCAATTTCTGGCAACGCAGACCGAATTTATACCCTGCTATGAAAAAGTAGCAGTTTCACCATAAAACTCTGCAAAGGGAGGATTTTACCGTGCAGATGGATATTTTGATGCTCGTCATGGTTTTGGTCGCGTTGGGGACCGGAGTATTTCTTGGCATGCTTCTGCGGAGCACACTTTCCGCTTCGACGGTTGCTAATGCCAAAGTTGCTGCAGAGCAGCTTATTGCCGACGCCCGTAAAGAATCGGCAACGATCGGTAAAGAGGCTACCATCCAGGCCAAAGATATTGTCCTGCAGGCTAAGGCCGATTGGGAGCAAGAGGCGCGTGAGCTGCGTAGGGAAATCCAGGGGCAGGAAAATCGTCTGCAGCAAAAAGAGGAAAATCTGGAGCGCAAACAGGATCATATTGAGCGGCGCAGTGAAGAGTTGACCAATAAAGAAAGCCAGCTTCGTCAGCAGGGGGAAGGTTTGCAGCAGAAAACTGCCGAAATTGACCAGACTCTGACAGAGCAGCGTAGGCAATTGGAGAAAATCTCCGGTATGAGCGGTGAACAGGCCAAACAGCAACTGGTTGATTCGATGCTCAGTCAGGCCCGCCATGACGCGGCCAAGAATATCAGGAAGATTGAAGATGAGGCGCATGAGGTTGCCGATAAAAAGGCCAAAAAAATTATGGCCGTGGCAATTCAGCGCTACGCCGGCGATTTTGTCGCGGAAAAAACGGTCAGCGTTGTCCCTTTGCCTTCGGATGAAATGAAGGGGCGGATTATCGGCCGCGAGGGGCGCAATATCCGTGCTATCGAAGCAGCAACCGGCATTGACTTGATTATTGATGATACTCCGGAGGCGGTTATGATTTCCGGATTCAATCCGGTGCGCCGTGAAATTGCCCGGATTGCCCTGGAGCGTTTAATTGCCGATGGCCGGATCCATCCGGCGCGGATTGAGGAGCTGGTTGAGAAGGCTCGGCAGGAGGTTGATGAGGAGATCCGTCAGGCGGGTGAACAGGCCACCTTTGATGTCGGGGTGCATGGGATTCATCCGGAAATCATCAAACTGCTCGGAATGCTCAAGTACCGGACCTCTTATGGACAGAATGTCCTGACGCACTCCATTGAGGTTGCTTTCTTATGCGGCATGATGGCAGCAGAGTTGAGGATCAACGTCAAACAGGCCAAACGGGCCGGACTGTTGCATGATATCGGTAAGGCGGTCAGTCATGAACTGGAAGGTTCACATGCCGTCAACGGTGGGGATCTGGCCCGCAAGTATGGGGAGTCACCGAAAATTGTACATGCCATTGCTGCTCACCACGAGGATGAAAAGCCGGATACTGTGCTGGCGATTTTGGTTCAGGCGGCTGATGCTCTTTCCGGGGCCCGGCCAGGTGCTCGTCGCGAGACTCTGGAAACCTACGTCAAGCGGTTACGTGATCTGGAGCAGATCGGTACTTCCTTCAGTGGTGTGACCGGCTGCTTTGCCATCCAGGCTGGGCGTGAAATCCGTGTCATTGTCGCCAGTGACGAGATTTCTGATGATTACTCGCATGTGCTGGCCAAAGATATCGCGCAAAAGATTGAGCAGGAGATGACTTATCCTGGACAGATCCGAGTCAACGTCATCCGGGAAACCCGCGCGATTGAATACGCAAAATAGGTTGCTGCGAATAGTTCATTTGCCACCCGCAGGGCCAGCTCTCCACTCGCAAACAATGGAGAAGGTAGCACGAGCTCTGTGTGCATATTTGGGGAGTTCAGCGTGAAGCTGTTGTTTATCGGCGATATTGTCGGCCGTGCTGGGCGTAAGATGTTGTCAGATCATCTGAATCGGTTGATTGATCGACAGATGATCGATCTGGTGGTCGCCAATGGTGAAAATGCTGCGGCCGGGTATGGCTTGACCCGGAGCGTTTTGCGAGAGTTGTTTGCCGCCGGTGTCGATGTCGTCACCAGTGGCAATCACATCTGGGACAAACGAGAGATCAATGACGTCCTGGAGCGGGAGAGTCGTCTGCTGCGTCCCGCCAATTATCCGCCGGGGTTGCCGGGCTGTGGCCACGGAATTTACGAGACGGCTGCCGGTATCAAGGTGGGGGTGTTGAATCTCGAAGGGCGGGTTTTTATGAAAAATCTCGACTGCCCGTTTCGTGCGGCTGACGAATTGGTCGCCGAATTGCGTAAGACCACGCCGATTCTCTTGGTTGATTTCCATGCGGAGGCCACCAGTGAAAAACAGGCTCTTGGCCATTATCTTGCCGGCCGGGTTTCGGCTGTGATCGGGACCCACACGCATGTGCAGACGGCAGATGAAAAAATTCTGGCCGGAGGGACCGGTTACTTGACAGATGTCGGCATGACCGGTAGTCATGATGCGGTTATTGGTAATCAGAAGGAACCCGCTTTGCGGCGCTTTTTGACGCAACAACCGGTTCGCTTGGAGGTCGCTAAAAAGGACCCGCAGCTTTCCGCCGTGGTTCTGACCCTGAATGAACAAAGTGGCCACTGTGAACAGATGGAACGAATTCAGCTGAAATAGAGCTTTAGCTAAAGTTTACGAAGGATGACCTAGGAATGAAATCAGTACAAGAGCAGATGGAGATCATCCGCCGTGGAGCGGTGGAGATTTTAGTGGAAGCAGAGCTGGAAGAGCGGCTCAAAGAAGGAAGACCGCTGCGGATCAAGGCTGGCTTCGATCCGACCGCGCCTGACCTGCACCTCGGACACACGGGATTAATCCGGAAACTGAAACAATTTCAAGATCTTGGCCATGAAATCTGTTTCTTGATCGGTGATTTTACCGGCATGATTGGTGATCCGAGCGGTAAAAATGAAACCCGTAAGCCGTTGACCAGAGAACAGCTGTTGGAAAACGCCAAGACTTATCAGGAACAGATTTTCAAGATTCTCGACCCGAAAAAAACCCGCGTGGTGTTTAACAGTGAGTGGATGAGCAAGATGTCTGCCGCCGATTTGATCCGCCTGGCCAGCAAGTACACCGTCGCCCGGATGTTGGAGCGGGATGACTTTAATAAGCGTTACCGTAGTCAGCAGCCGATTGCCATCCATGAATTTCTTTATCCCATGGTGCAGGGATATGACTCTGTTGCCCTGCAAGCGGATGTCGAGTTGGGGGGTACCGATCAAAAATTCAACCTGCTGGTGGGGCGTGAACTGCAGAAACAGGAGGGGCAAAAGCCACAGTGTGTTCTGACCATGCCGCTGCTTGAAGGTCTTGATGGTGTCAACAAGATGAGCAAGTCGCTTAATAATTACATCGGCATTACCGAACCAGCGAAAGAGATTTACGGCAAGGTGATGAGTATATCCGATGAGTTGATGATCCGATATTACGAACTGCTCTCCGATGTCGATCTGGAGACCCTGCAGAAGGTCAAAGATGGCGTCGCTGGTGAAGAGGGGGGGGGGCATCCGATGGAGAGCAAGAAAGCCCTGGCTTTGGAGCTGACAGCGCGCTTTCATGGTGCAGAGGCGGCCCAGGCTGCCGCTGAAGAGTTTGTCCGTCAGTTCAAACGGAAACAGTTGCCGGATGAAATTCCCCTGTTTGAAATTGCTGCCGATGGTCCGGTCTGGATTTGTCGGCTGATGACCGAAGCGGGAATGGTGAAATCGAACAGTGAGGCGCGCCGGATGGTCAAGCAGGGGGCTGTGTCTTTGGCTGGAGAAAAGATCGACGATGCTGATCTGGAGGTCGTGCTGGATAAGGAATATATTGTTCAGGTCGGTAAGCGTCGGTTCGCAAGGTTTGTCAGCGTTTAATGGAAATAAAAAACCCGTTAAATCAATATGTTAGATGGAAAAAAATAAAAATACAAAAAAACTTAAAAAAACAGTTGACGATATGC
>JADFVC010000366.1 GCA_015222355.1 Chloroflexota bacterium
GAAATCTTTTCGGGGTTATTTCCGGTGACGATGCTCTGGACCATGTATGCCGGATAACTTCTGCAACTGAAAGTGCAGGAGATCGGCTCACTGGTGCTCGCTCAGGGTGTGCCGTAACTGTCGTCCCGGCGATCAGCCAGGATGTTAATCTGACCCCGGTACTTTTCCATCTCGGCGAAATCAAACGCGGCGATCAGTTCGGTATCGCTCTCCTCGGCCATCTGCAGAATGTTTCCCAGCGGTGAAATCAATTGGCTCAGACCGAAGAAGTCGAGCTTGCCCTGTATCCCGCAGCAATTGGCTGCAATGACGAACAGTTGATTCTCGATCGCCCGGGCGCGCAGCAGGGTTTTCCAGTGTTCCTGGCGTGGTTTCGGCCATTCGGCGGGCAGGCAGATGATTTCCGCTCCTGCCAGGGCCAGTTTGCGGAACAGTTCGGGGAAGCGCAGGTCGTAGCAGATGGCGATGCCCAGCCGGCCGACCGAGGTTTCGACCACCAGGGCCCGGTTGCCGGCACCGAGGTGTTCATTCTCGCGCAGGGTTGAAAACAGATGCAGTTTACGATAGCTGCCGATGATTTCTCCTCTGTCGATCACATAGGCGGTGTTGTAGATGGTTCCGTTGTCGAGTTCCGGCAAGCTGCCGACCGTCACCAGATCGAGCTTGCGGCATGTTTCCTGAAGTTCCTCAAGAACCCGCGGGGTCTCTTTGGCGAGTATCGGCAGATTGCGATAGTCGTAACCGCAACTCCACATTTCCGGAAGAACAGCCAGTTTCGCCCCTTTTCCAGCCACTCTCTTCAGGGCGGCCGTTGCCTTGTCGAGGTTGGTGTCGATATAGCCGAGGTGGATATTGAATTGGATAGATGCGCAGGTCAGCTGTTTCATTTTCGTCTCCTGATTATTGAAAATAAAATTCAGTTCTATTTCCTTAAACTTATTTCAAGGGCCTTCTTAACGCAATCCACTTTACTCGAAAAAGAAGAAAAGATGAAAGTAGAACACCGGATTTTGTTGACCGCAAATTTGATCTCATGCTAGATATGCAAAGCTTTCATTTTATGAGGGTTCAAAGCCCACTGTGGTAGCCATTGAAAACCGGCACGGCCCTGTACGCAACCATTGAACAGGCGAATCAAACCAAGATAGGCCCCGTAAGACCGTTGATCTTGCTTGTTTTTTTCTTTTTTTGTGTGTATACTGTGTACAATTTTTTTGGGCATAATGCCATCTCTTTAAGAGAAGATTTAAGCTTTCGCAAACGGTTTTTTTCGGTTTTGTCATCTAGTTCATTCCTTCATTGGAGTCTTGTGTCATGAAGGCAAAATTTGCCACCTTTATTATCATGTTGATCTTCTGGGTCGTCATGTCCGGCATGTTCGATGCCTTCCATTTTTCACTGGGAGTGCTCAGCTGTCTACTGGTTGCTTTTTTCAGCAGTGATCTGTTGTTTCCAGAGGAAGGCAAGCCCTGGCTGAGGGAACTGTTCGGCATGCTCTGCTATCTGCCCTACCTGTTCTGGCAGATTATCGTGGCGAATCTACAGGTCACCTATATTGTGTTGCATCCGCGCATGCTGGAAAAAATCGATCCGCATTTGTTCCGCTTTGAAACAACCCTGAAACGCCCGATATCCAAGGTGGCCATGGCTCAGTCGATCACTCTGACTCCGGGGACCATTACAATCAATATTCACGAAAACCAGATAGCGGTTTATGCCCTCACCGAGGAAGCCGCAGCAAGTCTGCCGGGTGAAATGGAACGTCGGGTCGCCAAAGCGCTGGAGATTGAGTAAATGGTAGAAAAGGTTGTTCTTTTTGCAGCGATCGTACTGCTCCTGCTCATGCTGTTGAGTCTGTACCGGGTTGTTGGTGGGCCGACGGTGTTCGACCGGATTCTCGGCGGTAACGTAATCGGCACAAAAACAACGGCACTGCTGCTGTTGATAGGTGTTCTCTATGAAGATCTGGGGATGTTCGTCGATATTGCAATCGCCTACGCCCTGCTCAACTTTATCGCCACCCTGGGAGCAACAAAGTTTTTCCTGCGTAAACGCAACTCTGACGAAATCCTTGAGGCAGTCCTCGATAAAGAAGCAATCTTTCTGGACGGGGCGGACAACACGAAAGGAGGATCGTTATGAATGTTGTGGTCATAATCTTCCTGCTGACCGGCCTGTTCTTTTTCGCCATTGGTGTTCTCGGTATTTTGCGCTTCCCCGATTTTTACAGCCGCCTGCACGCCGCAGGGAAATCCGATTCTCTGGCGGCAGTTCTGATGGTCATCGGCGTTGCTCTTTATAATCTACAGGAATTCAATGTCGGCAATCTTCTGGTCAGCATTAAAATTATGTTGATTGCTGTATTCATTTATGTTGCCAGTCCAACAGCAACCCACGCGATTACCAAAGCGGCCCTGGTGATCGGAGTCGTTCCCTGGGCCAAAGGGAAGGGCAGAAAATGATCTGGATTCTCGACCTGCTGATTCTCCTGCTGGTGGTTGTCTGTGCGATTGCCGCGATCAATGTTAAAGACCTGCTCAGCGCAACGATTATTTTCGGCGTCTACAGCTTCTTGATGTGCCTGCTCTGGGCCGAAATGGGGGCAGTTGACGTGGCCTTTACTGAAGCGACCGTCGGTGCCGGAATCAGCACTGTGCTGTTTATTGCTGCAATTCTTCATACGTCACGGAGGACTAAGGATTGAAAGCGCTCGCTCTTTTAACCGCTCTGGCAACCGGAGCCATCCTGTTGTATGGAACCATGGATTTCCCGGCCTTCGGTGACCCCCAGTCACCGGCAGCAACCCACCTATCCGCCTATTTTATTGAAGAAGCGGTACGTGAAACCCATGTCCCCAACCTGGTTACGGCGGTTCTGGGCGATTATCGGGGCTACGACACCATGTTCGAAACCGTGGTTATCTACTGTGCCGGGTTGGCGGTAGTCAGCGTACTGCGCAAAAAAAAATCGAGGGCGCCGGAGAATAAGTCATGAGATTGCTTCAGGACCAGATTGCAAAGCAGAAGCTGGGCGAAAGCCTGATTATTCAAACGGCAGTACGTATACTGGTTCCTTTTATCCAGCTGTTCGGCCTGTACGTTATTGTCCATGGACATTACAGTCCCGGCGGCGGATTCCAGGGCGGGGTTATCCTCGGAGCTTCATTTGTATTATTGGCCCTGGCTTACGACCAGAAGTTTTCCATGAAATACATGTCAGAAAAAGCCAACAACATGCTCGGCAATGCCGGGGCGCTGATTTTTACCGGAACGGCAACGCTCTGTGCCATCTGTTATGGTGGCATGTTTCTCGACTATAGCGCTCTGGACAAACTGATTCCGCTGGGGCCGATCGGCTGGCGCTCCTTTGGTATTTTTGTTGTTGAGGTCGGCGTTGGTCTTGCGGTTATGAGTATCATGGCTTCGCTCTTCTGGGTGCTTGGCTCAAATGGGGAAATGGACGAGGGACTTTAATCATGGATCAAATAGCGGCATTGATCGTTGCCAAATACAACTACTGGATCTATGTCACGCTGATGATGATCGGCTTCTACGCCATGATCGGCAAACGAAATCTGGTTAAAAAATTGATCGGCTTGAATATTTTTCAAACTGCTATCATTCTGATGTTTGTTTCCGCCGGTGTGAAGCAGGGAGCAAAGATTCCGATTCTGGACAAACACCACGTTATGGAAC
>JADFVC010000367.1 GCA_015222355.1 Chloroflexota bacterium
GTTTCATAACCGTAAAGCCGGGACAGCCCCCGATGGTACTGGGGACAGTCCCGGCTTTACTCCCAGCGTACAAAAGCCCTTAAGCTAGCGCCATTCGCCCCTGTCCCCACAACCCCACATTATCAGACAATTTCTGCCCACCCCCCGTAAACTGGGTAGTTAAATAGCAAGGTCAGAAATTTCAACAGCCTGTTCTGATTTTCAAACTGAAGTCATTCCGCAGAAGCCAAATTTTTTAACAGTGGGTCCCGAATGCCCTTAACTTCAATCACCGACCAGTATAATCGGTGCTTCAAGGTAGCTCTTAAGGGTATCCAGAAATCCAGCGGCATCAGCTCCATCGAGAATCCGGTGATCGGTTGACAGGGTGAGGCGCGTGATTGGTGCCACTGCCGGCTCACCCTGTTCATCGACAATCACCTCACCCCTGATTGTCCCGACGGCCAAAACAGCAGCCTGCGGCGGGGTGATAATCGCCGTAAAAGACTCAACCCCGAGCATCCCCATATTGCTGACCGTGAAAGTTCCCCCTTCCATCTGCTCCCTGGTCAACTCCCCGGAATTCGCCAACAAACTCAATTCTCTTGCCTGTTCACTGATCTGCCTCAGGCTGAGTTGTTCACAGTGGAGAACGACCGGCTGGAACAACCCCAGTTCGGTGGCAACAGCCATCGACAAATTGATATCAGCTTGTTCCACACCCTGCTCACCATTCCAATGGCTGTTAAACCAGGGGTGTTCCTGCAACGCTTGTGCAGTCGCCGCCAAAACGAAATCGTTGATGGTAAAACCAAGATCCTTGCGAAAACGAATCACGTCAGTCATATCGACGCTCATGGTCGTGTAACAATGCGGAATCGTCTTCCAGGCTTCTTCCATTTTGCGTGCCAGCAGACGCTTCACCTTGACGCTCTTGCCGCTTCCGGCTGCGGCGGCCTGATGGGTCAGATCCCGAGAAACCACCACCGCAGCAGGCATACGGTCAGAGTAAGCGTGCTCGACATCGGGCAGCACAATCCGTCCGCCGGGGCCGGTTCCCTCAATCTGGTCAAGTGGAAAATTCAATTCACGGGCTAATTTGCGTGCCGCCAGAGTCGCTGAAATACGCGGTGGAACCGCACTGATCGCCTCATCCTGATCGGGAATGAAATAGGCCATCAGCTGACCGATTTTCAGTGTATCCCCTGCGGCAACCAGACAACGGCTCAAAATTCCCGCCACGGTAGCTTCTACTTCGATGATAACCGCATCACCTTCCAACTCAGCGAGAATTTCACCGCGCGCCACCGGAATCCCTTCCGCGACCCGCCAGCAGCGCAGTTGCGCGGAAGATATTTCTTTATCCCATTGTGGAACCCTGATTTCGATAGCCATTCCAATACCTCCATTGATGGCTTAGCCATCTCATGACTTTTTGCGAGTGCATCTCCATTGCTATTGCAACAAAAATTTAAATAAACTGCAGGAACAGTAACATATTAATCCACAGGTGAGGGTCATTTTACGGGCCATGCAGGATCGGGAAAAGCCGCTGCAGATTTATGCGCCACATCCTTTCACGGCAAGGTCCTGCGACCGGCAACAAAAAACCAACCGGCGGCCAGCAACTGTGCCGCTATTAAAATCAGCAACGCGCTATGGTAGCCATCCGGATGATAACCACCCGTTGCAGTTGTCGGCCAGAGACCGACAATCGCACCGATCAACCACTGGGCGGTAAAGGCCCCGACAAACACCAGCAGATTCAGAGCCGTATTGCAGCGTCCGCCCAGCTGTTGCGGAAAAACCTGGGAGAGCACAGCATAGGGCAGAATACAGGCGGTCCCGAAAAATCCAAAACCGAGCCAGAGCAGTGCTGCATTGCCGGGAAAAATGACCAGCAGAAACTGGTCGAGGATAAAAATCATCATCCCGCCGGCCGCGACGGTAGCCGTACGCACTCCCCGGCGCGCCAAACGTCCGGCCAAGCTGCCAAAGGCGAAATAGCCAAGAATCATCGCGACAGCGATCCACCAGAGCATCTGCGCAACTTCAGCCCGTCCGTAACCGGCAACATCCCGTAACCAGGGACCGGACCAGAGACCCTGGATCGACAGATAAGCCGCTTGAGCGGTAAAAGCCCAAGGGGCAATCTGCCAGAAGGCACGACTGGTCAGCACAAAACGCAGCCCACGCAATTGTTCGGCGAGGGTTTCATCACCTTTTTGGCGTGGCTGGTCCGGTACGATCAGAAAAACACCGACGGCCGCCAGAAATCCGAGAACCGCCAAGGCGGTAAAAACCCCGCGCCAATCGGTTACTTTCAAAGCGGCTTGTACCGGGGTCGTCGCCATCAATGCACCAAGACCGCCGGAAACCATCTGCATGCCATTCGCAAAAGGCAGGCGTGCAGACGGCAGCCAGGCGGTAAATGATTTAAAGGCAGCCATCAAACAGGCAGAGACTCCCAGGCCGATCAATGACCGTCCAATAATCAGTCCGAGCAAAGATTCTGCACGGGCAAACAACAAAGCTCCCGCCGCGGCGAGCAACAACAGGGCCGACTCTACCCGGCGCGGGCCGAAACGATCCAGCAGCAGTCCGAGGGGCAGTTGAAAAGCTGCGAAAGCGAGAAAGTAGACTGAGGTTAAAAGACCCAGATCAGCAGGACTCAATCCCAGATCGACAACCAGATCCGGGGCAATGACCGCATTGACGGTGCGGAAAAGGTAAGAAACAAAGTAGCCCAGACCGAACGGCAGGAACAGACGGATCAATGTGGTCACTGCAAGAGATTGGCCGGCCATTGACTTTCCATACTCTTTAGCTGCAAATGCCACAACGTCGGCACCCTGGAAAACAGGGGGGAGTTAAAGATCCTGCCAGGGCCCGCTGATATTCCTGCCACAAATAATCGCGGCGCATTCCCTGATCAATGACTTCCCAGGGGAAGAGCTCATTCTCACCCCGCTCTCGTGTAACGTAAAAATCGAGATCCAGACCGGCTTTTTTACAGAGCTGTCTGAGATTGCCGCCCGCGCTCAGGCCAGGCAACAATTGAGCAATCCGTCGATCGCCACGGGACAGGAACGCCTGTAACACCGAGCTGCGGATCGATTCACTGATCAGTTTAGTGTTCGGCATGCGGGAAACGGCGGCACGGAGAAAGCGGATCTTCTTTTTGAGGCTCTTCTCGCCGTCCATCCCCGCCCACTGTAAAGGGGTAAAGGGCTTGGGAATAAACGGATTGACACTCAGGGTGAGCGTGCCCATCCGGCCTCTTTTTCTACCCGCTTCACGCCAAAGCAGACGAATCTTTTCGGCGAGGGCAACCAACTCATCCAGATCATTCTGCTCTTCAGTCGGCAGACCGATCAAAAAGTAGAGCTTCAGATTGAGGATATCGCCATCGGCCAACAATTGCACCGCATGCAGAATCTGCTCCTCATCCAGTCTTTTATTGATCAGGTTACGCATCCGCTGGCTACCCGCCTCCGGGGCGATGGCCGCGGTACGCAGACCCGACTCGCGCATAGCGGCGACCTCTTCTGCCGTCAGCGCATCAAGCCGCAAGCTGGAAACAGAAATTTTTCCGCCGCGCTGCAAAATTCCCTGTTGCAGGGGTACGATTTCGGCATAATCGGCAACCGCCGCCGCGACCAGGCCGATTTTTTGCCGCCGGCAAAGCCCGACGTCAACCTGTTCCAGCAGATTCGCAAGACTCCGCTGCCGAAACGGCAGGTAAATATAGCCTGCAGCGCAGAATCGGCAACCCCGCGTACAGCCGCGCGACACCTCGCAAAGAGCCATATCCCCGAACTCAGTCTCTTCGGCCTGGATGAAACTGCGGCTGGCTGAGCTGTCCAAATCTTTCAAATATTGACGCCGAACCTGTTTTCCGACTGCGGGATCTGAGCGGTAGTCGTCGATCGTTCCGTCCTTGCGGTAAGTACAATCATAAAACCTCGGCAGGTAAATTCCCGGCAGTCCGGCCAGTTCGTGGAACAAGCTCTCCCTGGCCACATTGCCTTGCACCAAACAGCTCAACAGCTTCGGCAGAATCGGTTCCGCCTCGCCTACGGCAACCAGATCAGCGATCGCTGCTAATGGTTCCGGATTGAGAAATGCGCAGACACCACCGAACAGCACCAGAGGAAAGGACTGATCCCGTTTGTCGGCAAATAATGGAATATTCGCCAGGGAAAATAGGGTCGGCAAATTGAGATAATCGTTCTCAAAAGAGATCGACAGGGCGATCAGATCGAAATCCCGCAACGGTCGTTGTGATTCGAGAGAAACCAACGAGAAACCGCTCCGTTGATATTCGCTTCGATCGTCTTCATCCGGCAGAAAAAAACGCTCACAGAGGCAGTCGTCACGTTGATTGATCAGCTGGTACACGCTCAGAAAACCCAGATTGCTCATTCCCTGGCGATAGGTATTGGGATAGATCAAGGCGACTCGATAGCGTCCTTCCCAGGGATGCGTGACAGCTCCCGATTCTGCGGCAAGTCGATGACGAATTTTATCGATCAGCTTTCTGGACATAGCGGCATATTGCCCTGTGCGGCAAAAAAAGAAAAGGGGCCGCAAATGCGGCCCCAGTGACGAGGGAGTCGTCAGGGTAGTATTACAATATACAGAAAACGCTGTACATCTGCCGGGCGGAGAACCGGCTTACATCACAATTGAAACATCTTCCCACCACAGTGATGCGTGGTTGAAATCGAGCGTAACTAGTTTTCATCCGGAAACGGCCCTTTTTCACAATCTCTGCGTCAATCTGCACGTTTGCTTGTGCGGCGTAGACAACCACGCCTCCGCGCAACCGCTTGATTTCCTTGACCTTGAGAAAAATTGCTCGTTTCCCATATGAAAACTTGCCGTGCACCCA
>JADFVC010000368.1 GCA_015222355.1 Chloroflexota bacterium
CATGGAGCTCGGACGGATTGATGCGGAAACCACCGCGAACATCGGCACCATCAAGGGAGGGCTGGCGTCCAATATTGTCGCTCGCCAAGTGACATTGTGCGGTGAAGTCCGCAGCCACAGCGTGGAGAAATTACGCAACCAAACTGAGCAAATTGTCAATGCGCTGGAAGATGCGGTCGACAAAGCCACGATCAGAGTGGCGGCAGAGACAAAGCGGGCATCCATGACCCTTGAACTGCGTGAAGACTTCCCAATCATGCACGTCAGCGAAGATGCTGAAATTTTGCAAATCATCCGGGCCGCCGGTGAAGATCTCAGTCGGCCACAGCAAATCCGCGCAGCTGGCGGTGGCTCGGATGCCAATGTCTTCAACGGCCAGGGGATAGAAATGGTCATCCTCGCAACCGGCATGGCCAAAGTCCATACGGTGAACGAACAGATCGCGGTTGACGACATGGTAAAGGTCAGCGAGCTGCTGGTCGAAATCCTCCGGCGAGTATAAAACCGATGCAGATTGTCGAACAGATTCAGCAGATCCAGGCACCACCGATTAGCGAGGTTAAAAGCTGGGTGGCCGGCAGGCGCTTCCCGCCTGACAAGCCGCTCATCGATCTTTGTCAGGCGATCCCCAGCTATCCCCCACCGGCAGAGCTGATCGAACATCTGCAGCAGAGCTTGCACGATCCGTTGAATTTCAAATACAGTCCCGATGAAGGGCTACCCGAGGTGCGTCAGACCGTCTGCGACTGGTATCAACGCCGCTATGGGGCCGCCCCCTCTCCTGCGCAACTCTGCCTGACCATCGGTGCCAGCCAAGCCTTCTGGCTGGCGATGATCTGTCTCTGCCGACCCGGAGATGAGGTGATCGTCCAACTGCCGGCCTATTTCGATCATCCGATGGGCTTGCAAGCTCTCGGCATCAAACCAGTTTACGCACCCTTCACACCACAAAACAACGGGCTTCCGGACTTGGCAACAATTGCCGGGTTGATCACCGCACAAACCAGGGCCATCCTGTTGGTGACTCCGAGTAACCCAACCGGTGCGGTCATCCCTGCGGATCAACTTGCAGAACTCTTTGAACTGGCACAATCACGAAAAATTGCCCTGGTGCTGGACGAAACCTACAACGCTTTTATCGAACATCCGCCCCATCAACTCTTTCAGCGTGCTGACTGGCCGGATAACTTTATCCAGATTGCTTCGTTCGGCAAAACCTTTGCGTTGACCGGCTTACGCTGCGGCGCACTGGTGGCGGCAGAAAAATTTATTCAACAGGCATTGAAAGTTCAGGACAGTATGGCGGTCTGCCAACCGAAACCTGCACAAATTGCCCTCAAATACGGCTGTCTCAACTTGGATGACTGGGTCGCTGAAAACGCCCGAGGGATGCAGAAACGTCACGATCATTTTGTCACGGCATTCTGCATAGCTAAAAACCCCTTTGAATTGACGGCCAGCGGGAGTTTTTTCGCCTGGATCAGACACCCCTGGAGCAATCTCAGCGG
>JADFVC010000369.1 GCA_015222355.1 Chloroflexota bacterium
CCCAACCTGGTGATCGCCTTCGGTCGTTACGGTGGTCAGTCGGTCGGTATTGTTGCGAATCAACCGCAACACTTGGCGGGTGTGCTCGACAACGATGCCTCGATCAAGGGGGCACGCTTCGTGCGTTTTTGCGATGCCTTTAATATCCCCATCGTCACCTTCGTCGATGTGCCTGGTTTCCTGCCCGGCACCGTTCAGGAATACGGCGGAATCATCCGCAACGGCGCCAAGCTGCTCTACGCTTATGCTGAAGCGACCGTCCCCAAGGTTACTATCACCACCCGCAAATCATACGGCGGCGCTTACTGCGTGATGAGTTCCAAACACCTGCGCGGCGACATCAACTACGCTTGGCCGACGGCGGAAATTGCCGTTATGGGGGCCAAGGGGGCGGCGGAAATCCTCTTCGCCAAGGAGACCAAAAACGATCCGGAGCAAGCTCAGGAAATTTTGAAAGTCCATGAGCAGGAATATTCGGAAAAGTTCGCCAATCCCTACGAAGCGGCCAAGCGCGGCTATATCGATGCGGTGATTCTGCCGCAGCGAACCCGCTTTCGCATCTGCAATGCGTTGGTGATGCTGGAGGGAAAACAGGACAGCAATCCGCGTAAAAAACATGGCAACATCCCGCTCTGAGCGGCGCATGCTCCTTTAACCTGAAACGGAATAGGTAACCATGAACTACAGCTGGCAAAACGTCATCGACGGCAACGGCATCGGCATTACCCTGACCGGAATGTTGATCGTTTTCTCCGGTCTGGCGCTGATCAGTCTCTTTATTACCGCCCTACCGCGGGTTCTTGACTGGGGTAGCCGTTTAGCTGCAGGCAAAGACACCCCATCGACGGTACAGGCTGGCGCTTCGGTTGCAATGGAACCGAGCGATGAAGAAATCATGGCAGCGCTCGCCCTGGTCCTGCACCTGGAACTGCAACACAGCCTGGGCGAAGACTCTAAAGTCACCATTTCCCGACAACAGCGCCAGGGGTCGATCTGGGCCTCTGCCGGTAAAATGCGCTCCCTCTCTGAAGGTGGATCATATGCGTAAATATCAATTAAAACTGAATGATCGGGAGTTTTCCGTCCACCTGCGCAGCCTGAGTGCCGAAGAAGCGACGCTGGAGATCAACGGCAAGGAGTATCAGCTTGCCATCTCTTCAGTCTCCGAGGTGATCCCCGAAGGGGCTCTACTGAGCAGCGCGCCGGCCCCGGTTGCCGCGCCAGCCTCGCTGGCGAAGAGCAAAAGCAGCGGCGGTTCTTCCGGGAGCGTGTTAGCGCCGATTCCCGGTTCAATCATGGAGGTCTATGTGCAGGTCGGGGATAAGGTCAAGGCCGGGCAGCCGCTCTTCAAGATGGAAGCGATGAAGATGGAAAACGAGATTAACGCCCGCCTTGATGGCACCGTCTCGGTGGTCAGTATCAGTGCCGGTGATACGGTCAACCAAGGGGACGAGTTGTTAGTCATCACTCCTTGAGAACTGGATGTTACCACTCTGGATCGGCACCAACCTTCTCGGCACTTAAGCGCTGCGGAGACCTTTGATGGGCATGCTTTACGATTTTTTACAGAATACCGGATTTGCCGCCATGACCTGGGGCAACCTGATGATGATGATTATCGGTATCGTCTTTATCACCCTGGCAATCACCAAGGATTACGAACCGCTGCTGCTGGTGCCGATCGGCTTCGGCGTAGTGGTCGGCAACATTCCACCGGTGGCCGGCATGGCCCTGAGCGTCTATGACGAGGGGAGTGTTCTGCACTATATTTATCTCGGCGTCAGCCAGGGGCTGTTCCCGCCGCTGATCTTTCTCGGCATCGGCGCCATGACTGATTTTTCGACCATGCTCAGCAACCCGAAATTGGTGCTGCTTGGTGCCGCAGCCCAGGTCGGCATCTTTCTGACCCTGATCGGCGCCATGTTCCTCGGCTTTACCCCGGCTGAAGCGGGAGCAATCGGCATCATCGGCGGTGCTGACGGGCCGACGGCAATCTTCCTCTCCTCCAAACTGGCTCCGCACCTGCTCGGCTCCATCGCCATCGCCGCCTACTCCTACATGGCCCTGGTCCCGGTCATTCAGCCACCGATCATGAAACTATTGACAACCAAAGAAGAGCGACTGATCAGGATGACGACCCCGCGGCAAGTCAGCCGCAAGGAAAAGATCATCTTTCCTGTCGGCGCTTTTTTAATCTGTGGACTGATCGCCCCCGGCTCCATGGTACTGATCGGCATGCTCTTTTTCGGTAATCTGCTCAAGGAGTGTCTGGTCACCGACCGTTTGGCCAACACAGCGCGCAACGCCATGATCGATATCGTCACCATCCTGCTCGGTTTTTCAGTCGGAGCCAGCACCGCCGCCAAGTATTTTCTGACCTCGCAGTCACTGCTTATTTTCGGCTTGGGTGCCCTGTCGTTCTGCGTTGCGACAGCTGGCGGAATCCTCTTTGCCAAGTTCATGAACCTGTTCCTTAAGGACAAGATCAATCCGCTGGTCGGCGCTGCCGGAGTCTCTGCGGTTCCAGACTCGGCACGGGTGGTCCATACTGTCGGCTTGCAGGAAGACCCGACCAATTTTCTACTGATGCATGCCATGGCCCCCAATGTCGCCGGGGTCATAGGCTCAGCAATCGGCGCCGGGATTCTCTGGACAGTGCTGGTTCTGTAAAACCGTTGACGGCCCCTTCGTGCATGCCGCTGCTCGGCCGACTTTACGCAACCGAGTGCCGAGCAGCACAGCGGCAATACTGAGGCCGACGATCAGGCTGATCCAAAATGGTTGCACCAAAATGAGATGTGGGAATATATTCAAACAGACGAAGATGAAGATCTCTCTTAAATTTGTTTTTCTGCCGCGATAGCGGCTTCGTCCAACAAGGCAAGGAAGATAAGCAAGGACAACAACCACCATGAATCTGAACAATCTCAGCTGTATCGATCTCGACCAGCCCGTCCTTGAGGGTTTTCGGCGATTTGTCAGTAGCTGGCTCTATCAATCGGAGCCATTGACATTCATCGTCGATCCGGGCCCATTGTCGACGATTCCTCACCTGCTCAACAAACTGAGGGAAAAGGATATCAGGCAACTCGATTATATTTTACTGACGCACATTCATATCGACCACGCCGGTGGAACCGGTGAGCTGCTGAAAAGCTTTCCCGCAGCCCAAGTGATCTGTCATCCGCAAGGCGTCAAGCATCTGATCAACCCGGAAAAGCTCTGGCAGGGCTCACAGAAAGTTCTCGGCAAGCTGGCTGAGGTCTACGGAGAAATTATCCCGGTTCCGGAAAAAAGCATCTGCTTTACCGAAACAGTCGGGGAAAGCGGACTTCATGTTTATCAAACACCGGGGCATGCTCAGCATCATTGCTGTTACCTGTTCGGCGATCTTTTGTTCGGCGGTGAAGTCGCCGGGGTTCACTGTGAGGTCAAAAAAGGGGTCTATATGCGGCCGGCAACACCGCCACGCTTTATCCTTGAAGTGGCCGTCGACTCCCTGCAGCGGATGATCGAGTTGCGTCCACGCTACCTGGTCATTGCTCATCACGGACTGGTTGAACCGGCTGTCGACTACCTGAAAACTGCCCTTAATCAATTAAAGCTTTGGGTGAAAGGTATTGCGGAACTCGTTGAAAAAGAAGAAGAAATCAACGAAGATATTTTCCATCAATGGTTACTGGAAAATGATTTGAATTATCGGAACTTTGCGCAATTGCCTGAGGATATTCAGGCTCGCGAACGCTATTTTCTCGGTAATTCTTTCCGTGGCATGCACGAATATGTAACCAGACTGTCCGAGCGGGAACGCATCCTCTTGATGAGTCCATGATTGCAATGCAATCAGCCAGTGCATTTGCACCTTGCGTAAAAACCTTTCAGGTCTTATTCTGTACTGAAGTAAAATATCTTAACTTCAGAATGGGCAAGTAGAGTATTTCGTGCGTATCGCATCTGCAAACATAGCAACTCAGGCCAGCAAGCTTCTCACCTCATCATCCTCAGTAACGGCCGACAAGTCACCACTCCGGCGTCAACAGCTTGAAGCCAGGGACGGCTACAACAAAAATGCCTCCGTTGGCCATCAACATATCATTGATGCTGAATATGTAGAGTTTCATACGCCGAGCACCAACCTGTTCAACCAGGAACGACAGCATCTTGATGTCACCCCTGAACCCGGCAGCAGATCAGATTCAGTGGCTGAGACCGTCTCAAAGAGCCCCGCAAACTTGATCGATCAATACTCCTTGGCTCCACCGAAAGTCCCGCCGCCGGGAACCTACATCGATACTTTCGCCTAACCTCCCAAAAGCACTACTGATGGTCTCGCAAAAAAGAATACGATGGCTAAGCAAAAATTTCGACCTACAAGGCGTAGTGGTTTTTCAGGGGCGAAGGCA
>JADFVC010000370.1 GCA_015222355.1 Chloroflexota bacterium
ATCTTGATATCACCCTTGAACCCAGCAGCAGATCAGATTCAGTGGCTAAGACCGTCTCAAAGAGCCCCGCAAATTTGATCGATCAATACTCCTTGGCTCCACCGGAAGCCCCGCCTCCGGGAACCTACATCGATACTTTCGCCTAACCTCCAAAAACCACTACTGATGGTCTCGGTTCAGGCGCTGCAGTACCTGCTTCATATCCCCCCAGACTTCCCGCTTAGCGGCCGGGTTACGCAACAGATAAGCAGGGTGGAAGGTCGGCATTAAAGGAATTCCCTGATACTCACGCCAGTGACCGCGCAAACGACCGATCGGATCCTTACACTGCAACAGGGTCTGCGCAGCAAAACGGCCGAGAGCGACAATCATTCGTGGTCTGATCGCCGCGAGTTGCAATTTCAGGAAAGGCTCACATGCGGCAATTTCATCAGGCTGCGGATCCCGGTTACTGGGCGGTCGGCACTTGATGACGTTACAGATATAGACATCCTGCCGATTAAGCTTCATGGCAAAAAGGATTCGGTCGAGCAAACGGCCAGCTTCACCGACAAAGGGATAGCCCTGAATATCCTCTTCTCGCCCCGGAGCTTCTCCAACCAGAACCAGATCGGCCTGTGGATTGCCGGCACCAAAAATGATATTTTTTCGCTGTTCACAGAGGGGGCAAAGAACACAGCCGTTGAGGCGTGCCTCGAGTTCATCCAGTGATTCCGGACGACATTCGACAGGCGCAGGCAGGCCAGCCGCCGTTGGGACCGGGCAGATCGGCAGTTCATCATCCGCGGGTGTTTGGACGGTGTCGAACCCCCATTCTGATAAATCCTCTAAAATGACCCGCCCTTGGGAGATTAGTTCACGGCATTCGTGATACAATTTGTCAGGCATAGATAAACTTTCAAAGTGACTTCGTTACTACTGGTGAAACCAGAATGCGTCTTTTTATAATTGTGCTGCTGTTACTCGGTCTTCCGGTCGATGCCTTTGCCTGGGGAATGGGGGTTCATCTCGACTTGGGCATCCGCCTGCTGGCAGCTCCCGAGCAGCTCCCCTTAGCCCTACAGGCCCTGCTGGCAGCCCAACCACTGGATTTTCTTTACGGCTGCGTCGCCGCCGACATTACCCTTGGCAAAAAATTCACTCATCACCTGGAACACTGTCATAACTGGCGAGTCGGGCGCAAGATTCTGAAGCAGGCCAAACAGGAAGGACCGGCAGCCGAAGCCTGTGCTTACGGCTATCTGGCGCACCTGGCTGCTGACACCATTGCCCATAATTATTTTATCCCTTACAAATTGTCCATGACCTACAACACCGTACTCCTCAACCATGCCTATTGGGAACTACGTGCGGAAAGCGGCGTCAAACCCTCAACCTGGGATACCGCTCAGCAACTGGCAAAAAACGATAACCGCAAACTCGATGAGATGCTGAGCAGGCTTCTTTCCGACACCATATTTTCCTTCCGTACCAACAAGCAGCTCTTCAATTCAATGATGCTGGTCAGCCGTTTACGCAGGTGGCACAAGCTGCTCAACAGTATGGCCAAACGCTCCAAATGGAAATTTGATAGAGAGGAACACAATGAATACATGCAGATGGGACTGGAGGCGATTCAGGGGATCCTCGGTGATGAGCAGAGCCCTTACTGGAATGCCGACCCAACCGGCGAGCGGGCACTGAACGCAGCCAAGTTGATTCGCAAAAACATGAATCTGCTCTGGCTGGATGGTAAACTTCGCCCGGAAGATTCAGAACTGATTCTCAAAGAACTGCGCAATCGCTTTAAACTTGGCATCACCGAACCGGATGAAATTTTACCGTTGCTTACCGTCGCTTAGCCGACCACAGCCGAGCAACCTGATCAAGCAATTTCTCCGCCACCAGCATTTTACTCATCAAACCGAGCTCCTCCACCCGGCCATCAGCATACAGAAAACGAACGATATTGGTATCGACATTGAATCCGGCATCAAGCCGGGTAACGTCATTGGCCACGATCATATCGAGATTTTTCTTTTTCAGCTTTTCTGCCGCATGAATCAATAAACGTTCGGTTTCAGCGGCAAAACCGATGAGGATTTTATCTCCTTTTCGGGCTCCCAGTTCAGAAAGAATATCTGGATTTTTCTCCAACTGAAGGGTCAATCCATCGCCAGTTTTTTTCATCTTCTGTTCTGCCCGGACCGCTGGTCGATAATCAGCAACCGCAGCGGCCTTGATGATGACTTCAGCGCTTTCAGCATGTTCCAGAACGGCAGCACGCATCTCCCTGGCTGAACAGACCGGGACACACTTTACTCCGGTCGGAACTGTCAGGTTTGTCGGACCGGAAACCAGAGTCACCGTGGCTCCCCGCCGCGCCGCCACGGCAGCAACAGCATAGCCCATTTTCCCGGAGGAATGGTTCGTCAGATAGCGAACCGGATCGATCTCTTCACGCGTCGGTCCGGCAGTCAACAAGATGTGACAGCCGAGCAGATCTTTAGGCGCCAGGACCGCCTCTGCTGTTTCTAAAATGGTCTCCGGATCGGGCAGCTTTCCTTGACCTTCCCAGCCGCAGGCCAGGCTCCCCGTCGCCGGTTCCAACACATGATAACCATGCTCAAGCAGGATTTTTTCATTCCGCTTGTACAGGGGATTTTCGTACATATTGGTATTCATTGCCGGCACGGCCAGGACTGGAGCTTTGGTCGCCATGACGCTGGTGCTCAGCAAATCGTCCGCCAAGCCCTGAGCAATCTTGCCGATCAGGTTGGCGGTTGCGGGAGCCAGGATAAAAAGGTCGGCACGGTCCGCCAGGGAAATATGGCCAATTTCCTGTTCCTGATAAAGGCTGAACAGGTCAGTATGAACCGGATTTCCCGAGAGCGTCTGAAAAGTCAGCGGAGTGACAAATTGCTGGGCGTTTCTGGTCATAACCACATGGACCTGAGCACCGGCTTTGGTCAACAGACGTAACAATTCGACCGCCTTGTAAACAGCAATACCACCACTGACACCGAGAATAACTGTCTTGCCCTGTAACATAACGTCCCCTTAACTCGTTTTCATCCGGAAACGGCCCTTTTTCACAATCTCTGCGTCAATCTGCACGTTTGCTTGTGCGGCGTAAACAGCTACGCCTCCGCGCAACCGCTTGATTTCCTTGACCTTGAGAAAAATTGCTCGTTTCCCTTACGAAAACTTGCAGCGCACCCATCCGGAGTTTCCAGATCAACACTAACTTGTATCCTATACGGAATATCAT
>JADFVC010000371.1 GCA_015222355.1 Chloroflexota bacterium
ATTCAAGGACGAGGGGCAA
This sequence comes from Chloroflexota bacterium, assembly GCA_015222355.1. GTDB lineage: Bacteria > Desulfobacterota > Desulfuromonadia > Desulfuromonadales > Geopsychrobacteraceae > Malonomonas. The sequence continues at coordinate 20 of JADFVC010000371.1, forward strand.
ATCCTGACCATTCTGTCGCAGCAAAGATTCACCATGTTCGGAAAGAAGTTCCAGCGACCAGGATTTGAACGAAAAAAACGTCCCGGGAAGACTGGTCACTTGAAGCAGATTTTTACCCTGCCTGACCAAAGTCTCCGCTTTGATCTGTGGGGCATGGCGCTGCATCACAACCATGAATGAATCGCTTGAATGGTTGCCGGCGAGATCCCAGACATGCAGGGTAATCTCGTATTTTCCGTCACTCAGCAGGAAACCTTCCCCGCCACGCCCTTCCCAGACCATCCGTTCTGGCATATCCCCTTCATATTCCTGGGTTGTCAGTAACACACCTTTCGTAGTGCGGATATCCAAAGCCCAGCGGGCCATCGGCTTGATATCAAGGATTTTCGGCAGAATCAGAATATGGCTGCGAAAGGCCAGTTGATTATCAAGTTGCAGCGCCTTCTTGACCTTGATCTCCAAGCCTGGCGGCTGGTTGATCACCTGAAATGACGAAATATTTTCAACACGTTCCACAAAACGTCCAGCACCCCATTCAAGAATCAGATCGAGGGGATAAAGACCATCCTGTCGCGGAGCCCGCCATTGTCCCTGATAGATCCCCGTCTGCGGATCTTGTTCCAGATAGGTTCTGCGCTGATTACTTTCAACGGCAACCATCGTCGGTTCGGCATGCAGAAAACTGATCTTCAGGGTTGCCTCAATCTTTTCTCGGCCACGGACATAAGCCGGAAATAACTGCATACCGGCCAGTTGATAACTTCGTTCATTGGGGATGGCCCCGGCTTCAACAGTCCCCCCCAGATGTCGTAATAATTTACCGATCAACGGGGCAGCCAAATCTTGCTCCGTCTGCGGTTCACCGATCGCCAGAAATCTTGCCTGTTCGACAATGCTGGTGGCGCCTGTTTCCGACCAGACCGGACTGCCGGAGACTGTATCCATGGCGGTAAATGTCAATCCGAGAACCGGTTCACGACCACCGATTTCTGTGACAGTCCCGACCAGCACCACGGCGCACTTCAGATCTTTACCCATTTTCTGGACCAGAAAAGAATCTAGGTAACTGAACGAACGCAGGCGATTTTCTGCCATAAAGCGCAGAACTTGCTCATGTTGCACCATCTCAACACCAAGATCCGTTAACGCCTTTTCAACCTCCTGGGTAAAGGGCAGATTGATCCCGTCGAGCCCTCGGCTGTAATCAGCCATCGGCAAAAGAGCAACCCGCTGGGCTGAAACCGATAACGCGCTGCCAAACAGCGCTATCAGCAAAATGAGACTCTGGCCAAAAACCAGACAAAACCGTTCTAACAAACCTTACTCCGCGGTGATGGTTCCCAGCATACGTTGAGCCAAGCGGTAACTAACCTGGTTGATATCTGCGCCGACAAACCCGAAAATCCGGCCCGCAGTATTGTAGCCACTCTCACTGCCGCTGCTCTGCCAGATAATCTGACCGGTTTTGACATCGACAATGCGCAATGTCGCAGCAACGACCGGATAACGATAATTCCCATTCTGCCGCTCGGAAAAATCCTCGACCGACCCGGCCAGATAAGCTTCAACGTTCAGCTCATAGCCCAACCTCTGGGCGGTTGCCTGATCAAGCGACTCCTGCTGTTTACGAACCAATTCTTCACGCAAAAAACGTTGCGCCTCGCCTTTTTCCACCACTTCGAACAGCCCCCGACGGAGGATTTCCGTCGTGACCGCATCGTGGAATCGTTGATGAGCATGCTTGTTGTCGGTATTATTTTCAAACGGCAGAACCACAACCCGTTTGATATACCCCAGCCCCAAAGTTTCAGCCGCATAGTAAGCGGGCTGCTGGGCACATCCGCACACCCCCAACAGCAATAAAAGAGGTACAATCAGATACTTCCGCATAATAACCACCTTTTGTCTTTTTAAGCTCCCATTAGCCAAGGAAAAGAACGACCGATACCTCATAAAACCTTCATACCTGCCCGAAATTCCCCGACTCAGAATTTTGCATTAACCGTCGAGGCAAACGCCCAACTTGTCTGGTCATCAGCGATCAGATAATTACCATTGGTCTGCAATGACATCTGCCGATTCAGCAACCAGTTGAGAGTTGCATGGTACTGCGAACTTTCCTTTTCGCCGAAAGACAACGCATAACCGAACGTTGTCTGAATCTTGCGTGTGGCCAAAAATGTCGCATTGCCATTGAACGTATTCTGATCCGCCTCTTCATCCCGGGTCAAACTGCCACTCAGCAGCAGAACATCGGAGGGCCGATAGTTGGCATTCAGCGAATAGCGGGTCGAGCTGTCAACCGTATCCGCTGTGACCTCGCCAGTGCTACTGGTTGACTCAACATAACTGGCACTCAGGTTAACATCGAAACGGGGTGAGATTCTTGCGTTGACATTCAAGGTCATCCCGAAACTACTCGATTCATCGCCGTCCCCGCTCTGGCTCCGGCTCCAGTCATTGCTGAGGCTGGCCGTCAGATCAGGGTAGATAATCGCGTTGATAACCGCATTGATATTGTCGCTACTGCTATCGGCCTGGTCGCCCCTGGATGTTTCGCTTCTGGTATAGCCGAGGGAAAGATTCAGTGTCTTCATAAGCGCGGAACTGACTGAAACAGCATAGTTCCTGCTTGTTTGATCGGCAGAACCTTCGGTTTGATCAGTGCTCTCGCTAACCCCCAAAGAGACGCTCAACCGCTCAGTCGGGAAGTAGCTGGCATTAACGGAATGATTGAACTGGCTGCTGTTCAGGCCCCCTGCCTGTTCATTCTGATTCATGCGCATGCTGTAGCTGACCCGCCATTTTTCGGTCGGTCGATAACTGGCACTGAACTCGGTTTGATAATTGGTTAACTGCGAACGGATGGAGACACGTGATGCCGTGGTCGTCCGAACCTCTCCGGCCTCTAATTTCGTCACTTGGGCAGCGGTCGGAGAAAGCCCGCTCACGTAATGGGAGACAGCCTTCAGGTATTTAGCAGTCACCGGATTAATCCAATCGAGTTTCAAGATTTTCCGAGTGACATCGACTGAATAAATGACTGGCCCAACCTCTGTCCACACTGACCAGTTCAGGTTATCGTCACTTTGCCAAACCGTCCAGCTA
>JADFVC010000372.1 GCA_015222355.1 Chloroflexota bacterium
ACATATCCATGTGCGACTTCATGCATGGTAATGGCCAAGAGTGCAGGAACCAGCATGATCGATATTTTTGCAATAATTGTTTCCATTAAACCTCAAGACAACTCAGCAACGCACTGTGTGCAGAAGCATATTTTACGGCAGATAAGACAATTTTCCGGATTTACCAGAAGTCCCCGAACCAGTCAACTCCTCTATCCTGGCCCCACTCTTGATCCAGCGAGGAACTGTTCACGGACCAACATTTTTTCCTCTTCCAAAGTCCCTACCCGGCCATCGAGTCGCGCATTGAGCAGAGCAAGAAACACCTTGTGGAAATTCGGTCCCGGCGGCAAACCCAGGTCGATCAGTCCATTACCGTCAAGCAAAACGCGGACCTTTCGGTAGTCGGTGACATATTGTGAAATCCACTTGCGAACCTGGTCGTTTTCTGCCGAGGACATCAAAAACAGAATCATTTCCAGAGAGAGTCCGTTGAACCAATGGTAGATCTGACTGTTTTTGGGAACATGCTTCTTTTCCACATGAACACGCGCACTCCGCAATGATTGTTGACCTTTCGGCAACTGCTCAAGTAGCAGCTCCCGGTATTTGGGCTGCAGATCCAGCCAATGACAGACCCGCTGAATGTCTTTACGCGACATTTGACTGAGCAGGCAGAAAAGATAAAGCAACCAGCGCTGGTACTTTTCCCCCGTATAAAGCAGATCGAACCAACTGCTTGAACGCTCTGCAGCAACGAATAATTGCGCAGATTTGTGATCAAAACGTAGCCGCGGATCAATGAATTTCAACAGATCAAACTGTTCAAGTCTGCGGAGCGCGGAAATCACCTGCGGTTCGTCCAGAATCTGCACCAGTTCATTGAGGATTCGCACACCACCGACCTTCTTGACCAGGTTCATTCGTACGGCACTGCGCATCAACCGTTCCGTCTGCTGCCCGATACGAAAGCCGAGTCGCTGTTCGAAACGCACCGCTCGAAACAAACGAGTGGGATCTTCGATCAAGCTGAGATTATGCAGCACCCGAACCGATTTTTCCTTGATATCCCGCTGCCCACCGAAAAAATCAAGCATCTGCCCGAAACTGGCTCGGTTGAGAGAAATCGTCAGGGTATTGATGGTAAAATCCCGCCGGTAGAGGTCGTGGCGGATCGAAGCATGTTCCACGTGCGGCAACGCAGCCGGGCTTTCATAATATTCCAGACGAGCTGAAGCAACATCAATTTTAAAATCATCAGGAAGAACAATCACCGCCGTGCCGAACTTTTCGTGTGAGCGGATTCGGCAATCCCTTGTTTTGGCAAAATTCTCAGCGAAAACGATACCATCCCCCTCCACGACAACATCGATATCAAGATTTTTCTGCCGCAACAAAAGGTCACGGACAAAACCGCCAACCAGATAGATATTCACTCCCTGACGATCTGCCACCTCCCCCAACTGTTGCAACAGCTCGCGAATAAATCCCGGCAACTGGGCATCGATTAAACGGATGAGATTTTTCCGTTTCAGTCGCAACCCTCCCCGTCCGGATTCAACGGACAGACTGTCATCCATGGCCTGGTGGGCACCAACCAGGTAACGCAAAAGATCCGTTCGCGTGACAATACCGATCAACTCACCACGATCGACAACCGGGATACAACGTTGGTTGTGTTCAATAATCCCCTGCTTCAATTCGTTGAGGGCCGCCCCGGAAGCCACCACGTCAAAATCTGTGGTCATCACCTCCATGATGGTCATCCGCAAAAGCTTATGATAAGCCGCCTTTTCAACCACCTGGCGTGTGATGATACCGACCAGTCGCTGTTGCTCATCAAGTACCGGCACGGCGTTAAAACTGAACCGGGCCATCAATTCGCGTGCCGTCTCGATAGTCGCCGTCGCCGGCAAAGTTTTCACCGGACTCGACATGAGATGTCTTGCCTCGCAGCGGGAGCGCACTGTCCGTTGCAACAGATCTTCAATTTGATCGAGCAACTGTACCAGGGGCATATTCCACACAGTTGCCGATGACGCAAAGGCGTGGCCTCCACCACCGAATTCCTGAAAGAGTTCACCGACGTGCACTTCAGGAAGGCGCGAACGCCCAACCAGAAAAACCCGGTCTTCCATGCGGACAGCGACAATCAGCACATCAAGGTTCTCAATATCTTTGAGCTTGTGAACCAGTGAGGAGATATCAGCAACATAATAATCGATGGATGCGTAGGCAATGGCAACCTCGATACCGTTAAAAATTTTCTTGTGACAGGACTTGAGCAGTTCATTCAACAGATCAACCTGCTCGGGAGTCATTTCACGGACCAGGAAGTCGGCGACGGTATTGAGATTGGCACCATGTTCCAAAAGAAAAGCAGCAGCCTGAAAATCCCGCGGAGTGGTCCCGGAAAAAAGCAGGTGCCCGGTGTCTTCGTAGAGACCGAGCATCATCATGGTCGCTTCATCAGGCGTCGGCACAATTTCCTTTTCCATAAACAGCTGCGCCATGATCGTGGTTGTTGCGCCAACCTGTTCGATACGCTCAAACGTCCCGACAACCGTATTTTCATCGGTGGGGTGGTGATCGTAGATATGAATTTCAAGACCCGGCTTGTTGATAATTTCGGCAAAGTGGCCGATGCGGGCTGCGCTGCGCACATCGACCAGAATCAAGCGGGTCACCTGCTGCAAATCGATATCGCGGATCCCTTTGACATCATAGGCGTAAAGGGTGCTCTGCAACAGAAAATCTCGCAACCCACGTTCCTGACCACCGGGAAAAACCAGCGCCGCATCGGGATAGAGCCGCTTGGCAGCGATCATGGCCCCGAGGCAGTCGAAATCGGCGTTGACGTGGGTAGCAATAACATCCATAACTGTGCGCCTGTTAAACCTCCAGCGTTCCTATCAAGTCATTGATATCCGCAATTCCTTCATTCCGGCAGAACTCTTCCAGTCCGTCGATGACCGTCTGCATTGCGTTGGGATCGACAAAATTGGCCGTCCCCACCTGGACCGCCCTGGCCCCGACAATCAGGAACTCCAGGGCATCAATCGCCCGAGAGATGCCACCGATCCCGATGACCGGCACATTAACCGCCTGCACGACCTGATGAACCAGACGCACGGCGATCGGTCGGATTGCCGGGCCGGAAAGACCGCCGATGGTATTGGCCAGACGTGGCTTACGGGTTTTGACATCGACCGCCATCCCGGTCAGGGTGTTGATCAGGCTGATGGCATCGGCGCCGGCATCCTCAACCGCTTTGGCCATTACCTGGATGTTCGTCACATTCGGTGTCAACTTGACGATCAACGGTTTACCGGTTCGCTTACGTACCGACGAAACCACCTGATGAGCCGCCTCAGCATCGGTTCCGAAGACGATCCCGCCATGCTTGACGTTGGGACAGGAGATATTCATTTCCAGGGCACCGACCCCCGGGACATCATCCAAACGTGCCGCCACCTCGCCGTATTCTTCCTGGGTGTTACCGAAAAAATTAACAATGACCGGTGTATTGAATTGGTCAAGAAAGGGCATTTTATGCTCGATAAAAGCATCAATACCGACATTCTGCAAACCGATCGCATTGAGCATCCCGCTGACTGTTTCACAGATCCGCGGGGTGTTGTTTCCGGCCTTCGGATTGAGAGACAACCCCTTGGTGACAATCGCTCCGAGTCCGTTCAGATCAAGGTAGGGTGCATACTCCTCGCCATAGCCGAAAGTTCCCGATGCGGGCATGACCGGATTCTTCAATTTCAGACCGGCAATCTCGACGCTCAGGGAAGGACGCTTGTTTTTAACCTGCTGTTTATGCTGTGTTGCCATCAGTGACACCCCCCACCGGCTGAGTCCTGCTGCTCCTGGCGATTCCAGTCCAGTTCCTCCGCGTAGAATACCGGGCCCTGTTTACAGGTACAGAGATAGCGCGGGTTCTCGGTACTGTGCCCGGCTCCTTTAACGACACAGCCGAGACAAGCGCCAACCCCGCAGGCCATCAGTGCTTCCAGGGAAACCTGCAATGAGGTTCCGCGCTCGGCACAGATTTTTTGCACAGCATCAATCATCGGCATCGGCCCACAAGCGTAAACCGAAGCCTTGGGATATTTATCAAGCTTGCGTTGCAACACCTGAGTGACCAGACCCTCCTCACCGAGACTGCCATCTTCGGTAGAAACGTAGGTTTCAACACCGAGCCGTTCAAATTCGGTGACCGCAATGATATCATCGCGGGTTCGCCCCCCCATCAACAGACGAACCTGCGAAGTTTCAATCAATTTTTCCGCCAGCATATAGAGCGGGACCAGACCGATACCGCCACCGACAAGAATTTTTTCCTCGTGCGGATCACCCGGATCAAAACCACGCCCAAGCGGACCGAGCAGTTCAACGCGATCACCCTGGTGTAACTCCTGCATGATCTCGGTCCCGCTGCCAACCACCTTGTAGAGGATCTCGATAAATTCTTTTTCCGCCATCCCGTCACAATCCGGCATCATGAAACCGGCGCGGAAAATACCGAAAGGACGCCGCAATAACGGGGGTAGGGAGCGCTGAACACGGAACATGACAAACTGGCCCGGTTTGGCCAACCGGTTGTACTC
>JADFVC010000373.1 GCA_015222355.1 Chloroflexota bacterium
CTTGATAACGAGGGGATCGGCCTGGCCTCCCATCAGCGCAAAACCGCCCTTGTGCAGGGGGCCTTGCCGGGAGAAACAGTCCTCGCCGAAGTCGAACACGAAGGGCGGACCCACATCTACACCCGGCTGCGCAGGGTGCTGCGCAATGCCCCGCAACGCACCGCCCAGATCGCCTGCGAACTGGAGCAGAGCTGCCTCGGCTGCCCGCTGATCCGCATGAAGTATCAGGCGCAGCTCGCTTACAAACAGCAGCGGGTCGAACAAGCTCTCGCTAGAGAACAGTTACTGAGGGACGAACTGGTCAGCACAACGCTGGCATCGGACCCACCCTTTGGTTATCGTGCCAGCGCCAAGCTGGTGATTGGACGCAAGCGGGAGAAAGTGTTGATCGGTCTTTATCGGCGGGGCAGCCACGAAATTATTGATTGCCCTGATTGCCCGGTTCATCACCCGCTGATCAATAAAATTACTGCGGTGCTGCGCGAGGAAATCCAGCGGCAGAAGGTGTCCGTTTACAACCCGCAACACAGACGGGGCCTGCTGCGCTATCTGCTGGTCCGGGTCAGTCCGACCAAAAACAAGGCGCTGGTGACCTTTGTCAGCAACGACCGCGACCTACGACAACTGCCGAAACTGGGCAAATGGCTGATGCGTAAGGTTCCAGAGGTCATTGCCGTACATCAGAACGTCAACAGCTCAACCGGCAATGTCATTCTCGGTCAGGAAACTCTCAAACTGCACGGCCTGCCCGACCTGATCGATCAAGTCGGCGATATCCGGCTGCGGATTGGCCCGGAAGCCTTTTTCCAGGTCAACAGTTTGCAGGCAGCACGTATCTACACCATGGTTCGGGAATGGGCCCAATTGACACGAAAAGACTCGGCGATCGACCTTTACTGCGGGATCGGCGGCATCGCCCTGCATCTGGCACAGGATGCCGGACAGGTTTATGGCATCGAATATGTCCCGGAAGCAGTGCGCAACGCCGCTGATAATGCAGAATTGAACGGATTGAAGAACTGCCGGTTTGTGTCCGGCGATGCCGCGGAAGAACTGCAGAAGTTGGCTCCCCAACTCAAGAATTTGACCTTGGCGACACTCAATCCGCCCCGCAAGGGCTGCTCAGAGGAACTATTGCAGGGGCTCTGTCAAATCCGGCCGCAACAGATCATTTATGTCTCCTGCGACCCCGACAGCTTGGCCCGTGACTTGCGACTGCTGGTTGACCAGAGTTATCAGCTGGTTCGCGTCCAGCCGGTCGATATGTTTCCGCAGACGTCCCACGTGGAGACGGTTGTCCAACTGAAGTTTTCCGGAGGCTGAGAATGCTGAATGATACAACCCTGGCTGCCGTTTTACTGATCTGTGCCGGAATTATCCACAACTACAGCTTCATGTGCCGCAAGTTACCCAAGGAAAAACTGAAAATTCCGTACCCGTCATCCACAGTCGGCATGCTTCTCTTCGACCTCAGCTGGATGCTGATGGTGGCCTATGGCTTCTATCTCACCCTGCAAATTTCGACGATGCTCAGTATGGTCGCAGCCGGCATCTACTTTCTGCTGTTCCCCTTCCTCCTGCAACCACCCTTGGCCAGACTGCTCGGATTCAGGAGTTTGGGCGATTTTGTTAACATCACCGATAGACACAAAAACGGGGAAAACTGAATTGGGCAAAAAAACAGCGGCTACTGAATATCTCGGTAACCGCCATTTGTATAAATCTACCCAGTTGATGCTTCAGCTAAAGGGTTGGGGTTCCCCCATCACCCGAAAAACAATATTGACAAAATTTCGGAAAATTTCCTCTTCTTCACGACCTTTGTTGAAGATGATCGTGCGGCACCTCTGGTGATTAAATCCTTTGGCATAATGAGCCACCATCTGCCCACTGTCCAGATATTCCTGGACCAGGCTCTTCGACATAAAGGACACACCGCCACCAGCCAGCACTGTCTGGCAAGTCAAATGCAGATCATCGGAAATCACCACTCCAGTGAACTCTTCCAACTGCCGACCCGCCTTTGAAAGCCCCGCCATAACTAACTTTTTTGAACTACAGCCATCTTTTCGGGCGAATAACCGCATTTTTAAAAGCTCGTCTAAAGCAATATCGGGGGTTGACAAGCCTAACTCGGGGGCACTGACAAAAACCAGCTCATCCTCCGGCATGGCGTAGGTTTGAAAACCACTCAAGTCACTTTCCCGACAATGCTCGACCACCGCCAGATCAAATTCTTGGTTACGCACCCCCTCCAAGGCCTGATCGGGGCAGTAAAACAAAAACTTAAGATCAACCGTACTACTGTTCTCCATCATAAAGGTATTCAGCACTTTAGGCAGAAAAACTGTCCCAAAGGTCGGCGTACAACAAAGAGAAATGCACTGTTTGTCGGTCAATTGTTGTAGATCACGAACCAGAGCATCCTGCAAAGCGAGAACCCGGTACGCCGTTTCCAGAACCAACTCCCCGGCGGGTGTTAAGCTCAACGTGGGGCCGGAACGACGCATGAGTCTCTGGCCAAGGCGATCTTCAAGAAATTTGATTCGCTGGGAAACTGCCGACTGGGTCAGGTGAAGAATTATCGCTGCCTTGGAAAAACTGCCTGCCTCGACAGCGGTCACCAAGGTTTTCAAATATCGTATATCCATATAATTATCCAAATATTATGAACTGATCCTATTAACAAGTTTAATATAACCATAAAAAGGATTCGTTTCAACCTGTTTCCAAAACGTGTCATTATATATTTTAAATTATACCTATTAGTCAAATATAATTATTCATGGCCCAGTGGAAAAGGAGGTTTCAGGCATTCGGGTCGGCTTCTGTCAGGAGTTTTAAGCACTGAAAAATGAAGCGGAAAATACCCCAAGCAATATTCACATAAAGGAGGTAACATGTCATCCAAGTTTTCCGGTACCAAAACCGGCAGACTGGTGGGGCTGTTTTTCCTGGTCCTGATCCTGGGCGCTTGCGCCACGGGAGCGATCAGAGAAAAAATGCTCACCTTGCCTGCCATTGACGGTGCCACCTACGTCGGGCAGGACAGCTGCCTGGACTGCCATGAAGACATGGCAGAAAGTTTCAGCCACAACGTTCACGGGCGGCTGGCTGATTTTGAAATGATGGGTGCAGAAAAAGGCTGCGAATCCTGCCACGGTCCCGGCAGCCTGCACGTTGACAGTGATGGGGACACCGAGAAAATTCTCCGCCCCGCAGAACTGAACGCCGAAGAAACCGGCGCCATCTGTGCCACCTGTCATACCGATGGCAACCTGATGGACTGGACCCACAGTGAGCACGCTCTGGCAGACCTCAGCTGTACCGACTGCCACAGCATACACGCTGAAGAGCCTCTTAAAGCCAACCTGAAGCAAGAAGATCCTGAGCTGTGCTACTCCTGTCACCAGGAGATGATGGCAAAAACCAACTTCCCGTCTCATCATCCGATCAAAGAAGGCAAGATGAGCTGCGGCGACTGCCACAACCCGCACGGTGAACTGAACACCCACGAGCGCACCAATGATTTGTGCCTCGACTGCCACACCCGCTACCAGGGTCCGTTTGTCTTCGGTCACGCCCCGGTTGAGGATGATTGCACGATCTGCCACGATCCGCATGGGTCCGTTGCCAATAACCTGCTGGTGCAGAATGAGCCGTTCCTCTGCCTGCAGTGTCATGAAGGTCACTTCCATCTGCTGCGTAGAGGATTTGATGCATCTGCCCTGGCAGACACTGATCCGGTTGCTATTGCGAATCCGCATGGCGCTGAAGGTTTTCAAAAATCCTTCGGCACCAAGTGTACAACCTGCCACCAGGTTGTTCACGGCAGCGACTTCCCGTCTCAACCGCTCGGCGGTGGCGGCCTAACCCGTTAACCTTAGGAGGCTAAAAATGAAGCAACGCCATTTATGGCTGCTTGCATTGCTGTCTATCCTGACCTTAATGACGACCAGTTCCCTGGCAATCGCTGAAGAAGGAAAAGCCAGCGGTCATGTGGAAATCGGCATTTCGGGTATGGAGACGGATGACAGCCCTGCACGCGTCAACGAATATGTCAACACCAGAGCAGAGGAAGGCTTCAGTTTTGCGCCGAGCCTGTCTCTAGAATTTGCGGATAATGGTTCAGCCTTTGATTTCGAGGCTGACATCATGGGGC
>JADFVC010000374.1 GCA_015222355.1 Chloroflexota bacterium
ATACCGCGCTCTTCTTTGCGCCGCTGGTCAGACAGGTCGTGGCATCTGATCTGACCATGCAGATGCTGAAAAAAGCCCAGGAACATCTCGCTGAGGAGGGCGGCACCGATAACGTTATTTTTCGCGAAGCGGATGCTGAGGACCTCCCCTTCCCGGCGGGATCTTTTACCCTGCTGATCTGCCGGATCGCCCCGCACCACTTTCCCGATGTCCCACGCGCACTGCGAGAATTTCACCGGGTGCTCCGCCGTGGTGGCCGGATGGTCATCATCGACACCCTGCTCCCCTCCGATCCTGAGATTGCCGACTTTTACCAGACCATGGAGAAGATGCGCGATCCGACTCACATTCGGGCGTTTAGTGAAGACCAATGGAGGCAGATGATTCTCGACTCGGAGTTGATTCTGCACGAAACGAAAATCATCCCCAAAACTCATGATTTTCAGGAATGGGCAAAGAGAGCGGGAATGAACCGCAAAGAAATTCAGGAACTGAATAGATTTTTCATGGAAGCCTCTCCCAAAATTCACGATTTTTTCAAAATCGAATCCTTTGCCGGTGAAGTCGAAACCTATACCGATCAGAAGTTGCTGATTTACGCCAGACGAAAAGAAAAAGAGAAAAGCAGGCCAGCGGCAACGCATAAAGAAGCCGAACAGCTGCCCCCTTCAGAAGGCTGACAAAAACCTCACCTTCGGGAGGAGGTTTTGTCAGCAATCTGCAAGGCGGAATGTTATCTAGTTCCGCCTTTTAACTCCTAATCTGTTATTGATCAACTAGCTGAAATCATTGTTCGGCACAACAAACACCTCGACTCGGCGATTCAGCGCCCGTCCATCCTCCGTATCGTTGCTTGCCCGTGGTTCCAGTTCCCCACGCCCCTCAGTCCCCAGCCGTGAAGAAGCCACCCCGCGCATGACCAGATAATCAGCCACGGCAATAGCACGGCGATTTGACAAGTCCTGATTATACTGTTCGGAACCAATAGTATCGGTGTGCCCAACAACGACAATCTGAGTCCGCGGGTAACGGTTCAGAATGTCAGCTATCTTGTCAAGTGGCGGTCGGAAGGTCGGCTTGATGTTTGCCGAATTGAAATCAAAAGAAACTTCACTATTCATGGTCAGCTTGAGAATTTCATTCTGCTGCCGCTCGATCTCAATCTGATGTTGAGCACGCTCATTCGCCAGTTCTTGTTCAAATTCGGTCTGTTGCTTATCCATGTAGACGCCGGCGCCGGCGCCAATGGCACCGCCGGCAGCACCCCCTATCAACGCACCGCGCAATGCGCCACCGGAATGATCATTCTGGTAACCGATAATGGCTCCCGACAGCGCACCGACCAAGGCACCGATCCCTGCTCCCTTCTTGGTCTTTTCATGAGTCATATTGGTCGCACAACCGGCTAAGGCAAGAAGGCAGGCAAAAACAATCAGAAATTCCACAGGGTTCCTTTTAAACATCTACTCAGCTCCTTGGTTTATTCAACGTTGATCTGCATCCGCAAAGATTATAGCCTGCCTTACGCCAAAGAAAAAGGACCAAAAAAAAAGGAGGCCCACAAGGAGCCTCCCTTAAATACGAATCGATCAGTTTGCTTAGATGCCAGCTGCTTCTTCGAGCATTGCAGTGGTCACGGACTTCGGACGCTCGATGGCGTAACCGAGAGCACGGTCCCAAGTGATGTTGGCAAGGCAACCCAAGGCGCGGCCGACACCGAACAGCACGGTGTAGAACTCATACTGGGTAACGCCGTAGTACCACTGGATAACGCCGGACTGTGCGTCGACGTTCGGCCAGGGGTTCTTGGCTTTACCATGCTCGGTGAGAACACCAGGAGCAACTTCAAAGATCATCTTGATCAGCTGGAACAACGGATAATCTTTGAGACCTTCGGTCTTGAGGCAGAACTCACGCTGCGAGGCATAACGCGGGTCGGTCTTACGCAGAACGGCGTGGCCGTAACCCGGGATGACCTGACCGGCGTTGAGGGTAGCCCAGAGAGCTTCTTTGAGACCTTCTTCGGTCGGCACTTTGCCGCCCAGCTTGGCCATGAAGTCCTGAGTCCAGCGCAGCACTTCCTCGTTGGCCAGACCGTGCAGAGGACCTGCCAAACCGTTGATGCCGGCGCTGTAGGAATAGTAGGCGTCAGACAGAGCCGAAGCAACCAGGTGAGTGGTATGGGCAGAAACGTTGCCGGACTCATGGTCAGAGTGCAGGATGAAGTACATCCGTGCAACGTCATCATAAGGAGCGTCGATGCCCATCATACGAGCGAAGTTACCGCCCATATCCAGCTCAGGATCGGCTTCGATGTGGGTATCGCCCATGTACTTCATACGATAGATGTAAGCACCGAGCGGGCCGAGTTTGGCCATCAGGTTATTACTATCTTCGTACATTTCTTCCCAGCAGGTCATCTTGTTGAACTTACCGGCTGCATAGTTGCTGGCGAACACGGAGTCGCGCTGCATGGCAAGGATGCCGGCGGAGAACATGGTCATCGGATGGGAGTCGCGAGGCATGGCGCGCAGCACGTCGATGACGTAAGCAGGAAGCTGGGAGTTCTGCTTCCAGTCTTCGACAACTTCCAGGGTCTGCTCCATGGTCGGAACATCACCAGTCATCAGCAGATACCAGAAACCTTCCACGTAGGGATAATCGCTGCCCGGAAATTTCGGCAGGGCGTCGAAAGTCTCGGGAATGGTCATACCGCGGAAGCGGATGCCTTCCATCGGGTCAAGATAGGAAATATCGGTGACCAAACTTTTGATGCCGCGAGCGCCACCGATAGTTTGCGCGATAGTGACATCGCCCAACTTGACGTCGCCGCATTCTTTAACCAGCTTAGTAATCCGGGGACGATGCTCTGCAATCTTTTGCGCCAATACATCTTTCAGTGTCGACATAACTCTCTCTCCTTTGTGGTGGTAAAAAAGTTTTCGGATGCCCAACGGGCTGAAAAGGAAAAGCTCCGCAACGCGGAAAAAGCATTTCAACTGCCGCGAAATCGCCCGCCCGAACGGTTTCTTATGCAGCCAACAAAGCGGAAGAAGGAGCGAAGACCAGGGGACGCCGCACAGGCATCAAAAAATCCTCTCTCCTAATTTCCAAATATTGTTCTAGCAACTCATTTCTACCTTGTCAAGTGTATTCTGTATACAGTATGCAAAAGCCCCGAACTGACCAGAACCATCAATCCCGGGGCCGGCAAAGTCGGCTATTTTTTTCTTGCTTTCGCTCCCAATATCCATAAAATGCCTAAATATTATGCAGACAATCCCCCCTCGTATCGGCTCCCTGCAACTGGACAACCCAATTATTCTTGCGCCGATGGCCGGCGTTACCAGTCTTCCCTATCGGCGTATTATGAAATCATTCGGCGCGTCTCTGGTCTTCACGGAAATGGTCAGTGCCAATGGCCTGATCCGTGATGGACGTAAAACCCGCGAACTGCTGATCAGTTGCCGGGAAGAGGCCCCTCTCGGGATTCAACTGTTTGGCGATGACCCGCGGGTTCTTGCAGAAGCGACACGGATGATTTCCGACGAGTGCCGGCTGCTCGACATTAACATGGGCTGCCCGGTCAAAAAAGTCATCCGGAGTGGTGCCGGAAGCGCGCTGCTGAAAGACCCGGGACGGATTGAAAAAATCGTCACCGCTGTCCGCTCCGCTTACCCAGGGCCGCTGACCGTCAAAATCCGCTCCGGTTGGGATGCCGATTCGCGTAATTTTCTGCAGATCGGCCAGATTGTAGAAGCAGCAGGGGCAGATGCCATCACCCTGCATCCACGCACCCGCAGTCAGGCATTCAGCGGCAAAGCTGACTGGTCGGAGATCGGTGAACTGAAGTCAAAACTGCGGATCCCGGTGTTTGGCAGTGGAGACATTTTTACCGCAGAAGATGGCATTCAGATGCTCCAACAGACCGGCTGCGATGCGCTCATGATCGGACGCGGCGGCTACGGCAACCCCTGGCTGATTCGCGACATCCTCACGCTGCTGGACGATGGCACCCCAACCCCGGTCAGCATTGCAGAAAAACACCAGGTTGCCCTGAAGCATCTACAACTGCATCGGAAACAATTCGGTGATCGGAAAACTCTCTTTGAAATGCGTAAGCATCTCAGCTGGTATGCCCGGGGGCTGACGGGAGCCAGCCGCTTTCGAGCCGCTTTACAGCGAGTCAGCAACATCGACCGGCTAATCGAACAGGTTGACCTGTTCTTTCACGAGGCAGAAAACGAATGACCGCCGAAATCCAACCATCCCCCCAGGAATACGCCATGATTCTGGAAAATATCGAGGATGCCGTCATTGCCCTCGACCAGCAGGGTATGATGACCCTGTTTAATCCGGCGGCTCAACATTATACCGGCATCTCCGAAAAACAAAGCCTCGGGAAATGTTTTTTTGAACGTTTCAAACAGCAGAAAAGACTCTGTTTCCTGGCCCGAACAACCCTCGAAGAAACACGCTCCATCTCCGACCACGAAGCGATTACCCTGCGCACCCCCGGCACTAAACCGCGGCCGGTCAGTGTCACGGTCTCGCCGATTTTCACACCTGAAGGTGCCCAGCAGGGAGCTGTTATGATCCTGCGCGACCTGACCCAGGCCCTCTCCCTTGAGGAAATGGGCCGCCGTGCTGACCGCCTGTCGACAATCGGAACCCTGGCTGCGGGGCTCGCCCATGAAATAAAGAATCCGCTCAGCGGGATCAAAGGCGCAGCCCAGCTGCTACAGATGGAACTGGAAGGAAATCGTGAGCTACAAGAGTATACCGGGCTGATGATCAGGGAAACCGAGCGGGTCAATCGGATCATCGAGGAGCTACTCAATCTGTCACGACCACGAAAAGCCCGTCCCGGAAAAGCAAATATCAGCCAGATCCTCGATGAAATCGTCATGCTGCAGAAACAGGTGTTTGCGGATCGTTCCATCCGTTTCGCATTAAGGCTGGATCCAAGCATTCCGGATATCTACAGTGATCGGGACCTCCTGGTGCAATTATTTTTAAACCTGATTAAAAATGCCGGGGAAGCCTCACCGGAGAACGGTGAAATCGCCATAGAAAGCCGCATTGATGCCGAGTACCACATGAGCATTTCCGGAGCCCGGTCAACCCAGATGGTTCTGGTCACGATCAATGATGAAGGCCCCGGCATCCCGCAAAAACATCTGGAACATATTTTCATGCCTTTTTACACCACCAAGACTGGTGGCAGTGGGTTGGGATTGGCAGTCTGCCAGAGGATAATATCTGACTTTGGCGGTTTTCTGAATATCAGCAATCGCCCACAAGGGGGGACATCTGTTAAGGTCTCCCTGCCATTGCACCGCGATGGTCGTCGGGAAACAGCAACCAAGATGATCTCGTAAAAAGTCTTGAGATGGCTAAGCAAAGGGAAAAGTAAAGATGTCAATTGAACGCATTCTTGTTGCCGATGATGAAGAAAGTATCCGCTGGGTTCTTTCCAGGGCACTGAAAAAGCAGGGGTTCACGGTCGATCTCGCCGAGGATGGCAGGCAGGCTCTCAACCTGTTCCGGAAGAATCGCTATGATCTGGCTGTTTTTGACATCAAAATGCCCGGCCTGCAAGGGATCGAACTGTTAAAACAGGTCCGGGAGGAATACCCGGCCACGCTGGTCGTCATTATGACTGCCGAGTCGACCATGGAAAATGCCGTTGCGGCGATGAAAAACGGCGCCTACGATTATCTGACCAAACCTTTCGATCTGGACGCCCTCGATGCCATCATCCTCAAGGCCCAAAAGGCCGCCGAGGTCAGCAATCAGATCAGCCAGCTTAAAGCGGAGTTGCAGGAGCAGTACAGCTCCGGCCGGGCGATTATCGGCAACAGTCAACCGATGCAGGAAGTCTATAAAACTCTCGGCCGGGTGGCCCCTTCCGATGTGACCGTAATGATCACGGGCGAAAGCGGGACCGGTAAGGAACTGATTGCCCGGGCAATCCATTTC
>JADFVC010000375.1 GCA_015222355.1 Chloroflexota bacterium
CATCCCTGGGGCTTGACTGTCGCCATCCGGGCGACAGACACCCTTTCCATGGGCATCACCAGCACATCTTGCTGAACAGTTATATAAAATCTTTGTTTTGAGGAGCCAGTTTTGTTATGGGGACATTCGATTTGCAAGCCACTCTCGACCGGATTCTGCCGGTTTCCAGAGAAAAAATTGCCGCCGTTCAGGCCCGTATTGATCGACAGGTCAAGCCGGTCGGCTCCCTCGGTCGTCTGGAAGAGTTTGCCCGCCGCTTTGTTGCCATAACCGGGCGGGAAGAGATTCGCGGCAAACGGATTTACACCTTCGCCGGCGATCATGGTGTGGCTGAAGAGGGAGTCAGCGCCTTCCCGGCAGAGGTAACTCCGCAGATGGTTTTTACCTTTGTCGATGGCAACGCTTCGATCAATGCACTGGCCCGCCATGCCGGGGCCGAAGTACGGGTGGTCGACATGGGGGTGGCTATCGATTTTGACAATTTGCCCGGCCTGATCAAGCGCAAGGTTGCCAAAGGGACCGCCAATTTTACCAAAGGTCCGGCGATGAGCCGTGAGCAGGCATTGCAAGCTTTGGCGGCTGGTGTTGAAATGGCGGCCCAGGCTAAAGCGGATGCTGTTGACCTGGTCGGGACTGGCGACATGGGAATTGCCAATACCACCCCTTCGGCGGCCATTGTTGCCGCGATCACCGGATTGTCACCGCAGCAGGTGACCTTCCGGGGCACCGGGATTGATGATGAGGGTCTGGCCCGTAAAATTGCGGTCATTACCAGAGGATTGGAGGTTAATCGCCCCGATCCTCTGGATCCGGTCGATGTGCTGGCCAAGGTTGGTGGTTTCGAGATTGGCGGGATTGCCGGACTGGTCCTCGGCTGCGCGGCAGAAGGCCTTCCGGTGGTTGTCGACGGTTTCATCTCAACCGCCGGAGCGCTGATCGCCTCGGAACTCAATCCGCAGGTCCGTGACTATATCTTCGCAGCGCATCAGTCGGTAGAGATCGGTCACCAGCATATGCTGGCGCGGATTGAGCAAAAGCCGATCCTCGATCTCAGCATGCGGCTCGGTGAAGGGACCGGCGGGGCTTTAGCGATGACCCTTATGGAGGCCGGGCTGCGTGCGCTGCGAGAGGTGCTGACCTTCGATCAGGCCGGTGTCAGCGAAGGGTCGGAGCAGTGAAAAAACACTGGGAAGACTTCCGCGTTGCCGGAGCCTTTCTGACTATTTTTCCGGTGGCTGAGAAGCTGGAAATGGGTCCTGAGCGTCTCGCTCGCAGCATGGGCCTGTTCCCGGCCGTCGGCCTGATTCTGGGCCTGCTATTGGTTGTCTGTAACTGGTTGCTTGCTCCGCTGCTCCCACGGGGCGTGCTCGATTGTCTATTGTTGCTGTTTTTGATTCTGGCGACTGGCGCTTTGCATCTTGACGGCATTGCCGATATGATCGATGGACTGGCTGGCGGAGGTGACCGGGAAAGCAGCCTGCGGATCATGAAAGACAGTCGGGTCGGGGCCATGGGGGTGGTCGGCCTGGTGATGGTGCTGCTGCTCAAGTATTTGAGCCTTTACCATGTGCCGTTGCCGCAAAAGGCCGCCGCTTTGATCCTGATGCCGGCCGCCGGGCGCTGGTGCCAGGTTTTTCTGGCCACCTGTTCCACGTACATCCGCTCTGAGGGTGGCACCGGAGCCGTTTTTGTCGACAATGTCGGCAAGTCGGAACTGATCCGTGCGTCCCTGACCCTGTTGTTGGCAAGTCTGGTGCTTTGTTCTTTTAAAGGTGTGCTTCTGGCGGCATTCCTCTTGCTGTTTGCCGTTCTGCTGAAGCACTATTTTGAGCGGCGTCTCGGTGGCGTGACGGGCGATGTCCTCGGTGCGGCAACAGAGATTGTCGAAGTCCTCAGCCTGCTGCTGATTCTAATGCTCTATTGAGGTGTTTATGAAAGCGACTCGCGTTCATCTGCTGCGTCATGGCCAGGTCGAAGACTTTGAAAAGAAACGTTATAACGGCCAGGGTGATATCCCGCTGACGGATCTCGGTCGTCAGCAGTCGGCGCTCTTTGCCGGGCGTTTTCAGCATCAAAAACTGGCCGCCATTTATTCCAGCGATCTGCGCCGTTGCCGGACAGCCGCAGACCAGATTGCCATTCTCCAGGCCGTTGATCCGGTCTACAAAGAAGAGTTACGCGAACTACATATTGGTGACTGGGAAGGACAGACCTGGCAACAATTACAGAAGGAATACCCGGAACTCTGGCAGGCGCGGCTTGACGATATTGTCAACGTGCCCCCCCCGGCCGGGGAGAGCTTGCGACAGATGGCGGAACGGGTGCGGCCGGTGGTGCGCGAGATTGTCGCTGCACATCCCGGCGGTGAGATCGTTATTGTCGCTCACGGCGGTGTCAACCGGGTCATCCTGCTTGACGCCATGGGGACTCCCCTGGAGCGGCTGTTTCATATCGAACAGGATTACGGCTGCCATAACATTATCGATTACTTTACCGACGGTATCGCCGTCGTTAAAAAGCTTAATGGCTAGTAGTCTGTCGGGCTTGACGAACCGTTGCGAGAAATTGGATGTTCAAGGCCAGATTTGCGGGAATTTGAGAGCGAATAGCAGGGCTATTTGTCGAAAATTGCCGTAGATATGGACCGATCAGCCGATTTCGCAGTAGGTTCTTGTTAAGCCTGACAGACTGCTAGGAGACTGTTGATGAGATGGTCTCCCCCAAGACCAACAGATTCCCGATGCGGAACTGTCGATCCTGCTGAATAATTCCTTCCCTCCCCCTTGAGGGGGGAGGGGAAAATCTCTTTACGAAAGTCCATCCCCCAAGGGAGGCGGAAGATGAAATCGATTCATGTCATTGGTGCCGGGATTGCCGGTCAGGAAGGCTTCACCCCGCAGGCGCTGGAGCTGATCAACCGAGCTGAACTGCTGCTGGGAGAAGAGCGGCTGCTGGCGCTGTTTCCCGACTTTCCCGGTGAGAAACTGACCATCGGTAATAATCTGTCCGAGGTGGTCTCCCGGCTGCAGGGCTGCGATTGCCCTGCCGTGGTTCTTGCTTCCGGCGATCCGCTGTTTTTCGGCATCGGCCGACATCTGTTACGCAACCTGCCGGATGAACTGATCGAGTTTCTGCCCAACGTCACCTCGGTGCAGTACGCCTTTGCCAAAATTCGCGAACCCTGGGATGACGCCGTGTTTGTCTCTGCCCACGGCCGGGCCCTGAAGGATGCTGTCGACCGGATCGTGGCCAACGACAAGGTGGCGGTTTTGACTGATGAGGTCAATACTCCCGGTGCCATCGCCCGGGAAATGGTCAGCCGTCGCCGGGGCGGCTACAAGGCCTACCTCTGTGAGAATCTCGGTACCGACGAGGAGCGAATCCGCGTGACCGACGTCAAGGGCTTGCTTGAGTTCGAGGCGGCATCACTCAATGTGCTGCTGCTGATCAAAGAGTACGAGGATGACGCTCACCAGTACGTGCCGACCCTCGGCATCCCGGATGATGAGTTCGTCAGCGTCAAAAAACTGATCACCAAGGAGGAGGTGCGGGTTGTCACCCTGGCCAAGCTGAAACTGCGCCATGACATGTGCCTCTGGGATGTCGGTGCCGGGTCCGGTTCCATCTGTATTGAGGCGGATCACTTGCTGCCGAAC
>JADFVC010000376.1 GCA_015222355.1 Chloroflexota bacterium
AAGGCGATTATCTGCTATCTGGCCATCCGTCGCTGTCTTATCGCGGGAGTCGATGTGGCAAAACGGCTGGGTTATTCAACCTCGGCGGTTAGTCAGGCCGCCAAACGGGGACAGCAGTTGTTCGAAAATGACGAGACATTGCGGGAAATATTGGAGTAAGTGGATTTCTTAAGAATGTCCCATCCTTGTATTGATATCGAACCGAGTTGTCCACAAGCAAACATGCAGATTGCCGCAGAGATTGTGAAAAAGGGCCGTTTTCGAATGAAAACTAATTAAAATGACTCTGTCTTCGGAGCTCCTGATTCGTATATACTTGAGTGCATCAAGCTTGATGATTAAAAATGAGGGTAAACTTGCCGGCAAGGGAGCGTGCTCATGTTCAGAATCAAGGCAACGAAAGAGATCAACGATTTTTTGAAGGTCGCCGGGTGTTTTCTGGTCGGTATGTTGCTCCTTGCCCCGCAAAAGTCTGGAGCCATCGACTGGTTTAAGGCGGGGAAGGAGTTGCTGCAACAAAGTACTGCAGAGCAGAGTCCGAGCCTGAGCAGCTTAACCGATAGCGAAATCGGCTCCGGCCTCAAGGACGCTCTCAAGGTCGGCACCGAGCGGGTCGTCAGTCAACTCGGTCAAGTGGACGGCTTCAACACCGACCCGGACGTCCATATCCCCCTCCCGGACAATTTTCAGAAGATCCGCTCCCTTCTCGCCACCATCGGCAAGGCAGAGATGCTTGACGATCTGGAACTGAAGTTGAATCGCGCCGCCGAACAGGCAACGCCGCAGGGCAAGCAGCTGTTCTGGGATTCGATCAAACAGATGAGCATTGATGATGTGCAAAAAATCTACAATGGCCCGGAGGATGCCGCCACCAAGTATTTTCAGGGGAAGGTGTCACAACCGCTGGCCGCTGCCATGACACCGATCGTTTCAGACAGCATGGCACAGGTTGGGGCCGTACAGGCCTATGATGCGGTCATGGGACAGTATCGTTCGATCCCCTTTGTTCCTGATGTGAAAGCCGACCTGACAAGCTACGTCGTCGAAAGGGGGATGGACGCCATCTTCTTTTACCTGGCTAAAGAGGAAGCGGCCATCCGGCAGAATCCGCTGAAACGGACGACGGAGATTCTACAAAAGGTGTTCGGTGATATCCAGACTGACTACTGATTCACTGTTCGCCGCTTGACAACCCGGGAGATGTCCCCAACTAAGCCCTTCGCCAGGAGCCTGTCGGGCTATCCGGGCTGAAGCGCTCAAGCAAACTTCAGCCGCACAAGTGTGAGCGTGCTGATTGACGCTGAGATCACGGAAAAGGGCCGTTTCCGGATGGAAACTAACTGGCAGCCTGTCAGGCTTGACATTCTTCGACACACGGTGGATACAGGCATATGCGGCGATTCTCGATACGAAATAAACTTTTTGTCTCTTTCTCCCTGCTCGTACTTATTGCTCTTTCCGCAGGGTTTTACACCTTTTACTCCACTGCAAAAACCTCGCTTACAACCACCATCCATAGCGAACTGAACAATTCCACCGCGCTCATTGCCAACCTGGTGCAGGCGGTGGCCGCCACCTCCATCGAAAACCATCTCAAGTCGATCGCAGAAACCCAGTTGGCAATGGTCTCCGGCGTGCATGAGGAGTACCTGAACGGACGCTATACTGAAACCGAAGCTAAGAGCTTGGCGGCAAGGCTCCTCCTGCGCCAGGATATCGGCACCTCCGGTTACCTGTATTGTTTCGACAGCCAAGGCAATGTCCCGGTGCACCGGGATAAGCAGGTGCAAGGCAGCAATTTGCTGGCTCACCATTTTGTCCGCGAGCAGGTTCGCCTCAAGACCGGATACCTCGAATACCGCTGGAAAAATCCCGGAGAAGCTGAAGAAAGAGACAAAGCTCTCTACATGACCCACTTCAAGCCTTGGGACTGGATTATCTCCGCAACGGCCTATAAAAGCGAATTCACCTATCTGATCGATATCGACAACATCAGTAAAGCCCTGGCAGCAGTCACCTTCGGCGACACCGGCTACCCTTACATCATCAGCACCACCGGCGATTACATCTACCATCCGCGTTTGACGGGAAATCTTTATAATTCCGGGCTCGATCAAAATTTTATCAACACGTTTGAAGAAATCATTCATCTCAAACAGGGCACCATCTACTACCAGTGGCAGAACCCGGGCGAAGATGCACTCCGGGAAAAGATCTCCATCATCAATTACCTCGGAGACTACGGATGGGTGGTCGGTTCCTCCGCCTACCTGGACGACCTGTACCGACCGCTGACCCGCATTCAACAGACTTTTCTGCTGATATTTTTTGTCTATCTGTTGCTGGTTCTGTTCGCCGGATACTGGCTCAGTACTCTCATCACCAACCCGCTGAAATCTCTCATTGCCCACTTCAAGGATCAGGCACCTATTGATGTGCAACTGATCACCGGCAGTTTCAGTGATGACGAAGTCGGCAAGCTGGCAGGCTATCTCAACCAGTTTATCGACAAGTTGAACGAACACCATCAGGCTCTGGCCACGGAAATCAGCGAACGCAAACGCAGCGAAAAAGCATTGCGGGAGAGCGAGCAGACCTTTCACACCCTCTTTGACCACTCGTTTCAGTTTATCGCTCTGCTCGACCCGGACTGCCGCGTGTGTAAAATCAACAAAACCGCCCTCAACTTTCACAATCTCACTGAAACGGAAGTGCTCGGAAAAATCTTCTGGAACACTCCCTGGTGGAGCCATTCGGAAACGCTGGTCACACAACTGAAAGACGCCTATGCCATCGCCCGGACCGGTGAAGTCGCCCGCTTTGAAGCCCACAGCACCGCAGTGCAAGAAATTTACCTCGACATCTCCTTAAAACCGGTATTGGATGACACCGACCAGGTTATCTACATCGTCGCCGAAGCCCGTGACGTGACGGACGTCCGCCGCGCCGAATTGGAACTCCAGCAGGCGCAAAAAATGGAGTCCGTCGGCACCTTGGCAGGGGGGATTGCTCACGATTTCAACAATATCCTGGCGGGAATTCTGGGCACCATATCGCTATTACAGCTGAAACGGGATAAAGGGCAGACAATCCCGGAAGAGACACTCTTTAAACATCTGGGCACGGTGTCAAACGCCGCCCTGCGGGCCAAGGACATCGTCAATCAGCTGTTGACCCTGTCGCGAAAGCACGACCTGCAGCTTGCGTCAGTAGACCTGCGCCAGATCATGGAGCATGTCTGTCAAATTGCCGGAAACTCTTTCGACAAATCGGTTCGCATCGAGGTGCAGACAGACAGCAGCAGCCCCGTCCACGCAGATGCCAACAGCCTGGAGCAGGTGTTTTTAAATATCTGCATCAACGCGGCCCACGCCATGACCATAATGCGCCCGAAAGGAGAACCCTGGGGGGGGACCCTGAGCATCACCGTAGACAAAACCTTTGTTGAAAGCAAAACCGGCAACGGCGCAGGGGATTTCTGGCGAGTCTCGATTGATGATACCGGTGTGGGCATGGATGACGCCACCCTGGAGCGAATTTTCGTCCCCTTCTTCACCACCAAGCCCAAAGGCACCAGTTCAGGACTCGGACTAGCGATGGTGTACAACATCGTCAAGCAACACCAAGGCTTTATCGACGTTCAGTCGAAGAAAGGTGTTGGAAGCACCTTTCACATCTATCTGCCGGTTGGCCAAAAAGAGACGCGCGACAGCTTGTCCGACGATTTCAAAGAAACCCTTGAGCCTGGTGAAGGCCTCATTCTCGTCATTGATGATGAGGAGCTGATTCGCAACACCGCCAGCGAAATTTTAACCGCATGCGGCTACCAGGTTCTTACTGCACAAAACGGGGAAGAAGGCGTTGCGCTGTATCAAAAACACCACCAAGAGGTCCGTGCAGTGCTGCTGGATATGGTGATGCCCGTCATGGCCGGTAAAGAAACCTTTCATGCCCTCAAAACCATTAACCCGAAGGTCAAGGTCCTGCTCTCTTCCGGTTTCCGCCATGATTCCCGGGTGGACGAAATTCTGCAAGCCGGAGCCGTCGGATTCATCCAGAAACCCTATCCCCTGTACAGCCTTTCCAGCGCCATTAAAAACTCTACAGCTGCAAAATCGGAACTTTCTTCAACGGGATAGTACCTGCGGCTTGTAAC
>JADFVC010000377.1 GCA_015222355.1 Chloroflexota bacterium
GAGCTTTGGGAATGATCACGGTAACGCCGATAAACTTCAGGGACTTGAGCAGCGCCTCACCCGAATCCGGGTACATGTAGTTGATGCCGCAACCGGTGAAAAACAGCACCGTCGGTTGGTCGGCATCTCCGGGAATGATTTCCGGATGCCGCTCACGAAACGGCTTTGCCGTCAACGGTGGCAGCGTGCGATCGGAACTGATAAAGGGGGCCGGAAAACGCAACCGCAGACCGCTCTGCTCTGGAATCTTCTTGAACAGCAGTTTGGAAAAAGCCCCGCCGCCCTTGGCCAGCAGGTTCATCAACCCCTGGTTCTTCAAAACGGTACCGACGCCCTTGCCGAAGGTTGAAAGGCCTTTACGTTTGGCAATTTCACGGCGGGTTGCGGCAACGATATCCTCGGTATGGACCTTGTTCGGACACTGGGCATAGCAGCTGCCGCAGAGCAAACACTGGGACATGTCGAGCAGAAAACGCTCTTCCATCTCGACATCACCGTTCAGTAAGGCATCGGCCAGAGCGATCTTGCCCCGTGCCACGCGCCCTTCATGCTTTTCGGCACCGAATGCCGGACAGTGGGCTCGACAGCAACCGCACTTGACACACTGGTCTATCTCATCACGAAAATCTTCGAGGCTTTTTAATTTTGCCATAATTTAAAATCCAACCACAGAGGTAAGGATGATCTGTAGGGGCGCCGCTTGCGGCGCCCCTACATCAAGCATTCAACCTCTGAGCATTATCAATCACTCGGGAAAATCTTCCCCGGATTGAGAATATTGTTCGGGTCGAGCGCTTTTTTAATCGTCTTCATATAATCGATAGCGGTTTTCGTCAATTCCATGGGAATAAACGGCGCTTTCATAATCCCGACACCATGCTCGCCACTCATCGTGCCGCCCAGCGCCAGCGCTTCCCTGAAGACCTCTTTAATCGCCTTATCAGCCTTCTCCTGTTCTCCAGGGATTTTACTGTCGATCATGACATTGACATGGATGTTCCCGTCTCCGGCATGACCGAAGTTGACAATCGGTACATCGTACCGATCTGCAATCACCTCTATTTTTCGAATCATCTCCGGCACTTTCGAACGCGGCACACAGATATCCTCGTTGAACTTGTCCGGGTTGACCTTGCGCAAAGAAGCGGACACCGAGCGGCGGATCTGCCAGAGCGCTTCACTCTCTTCCGGAGTTTCCGCGACCCGGGTCTCCACGACACCGAGCGGTTTGATAATTTCACTGATCTTTCCCACCTGCTTGGCAAGAAATTCCCGATCGCCATCAACCTCGATAATCAGCACCGCCTGAGCATCGTCCGGCACCTGCAGATCGGTCGCCTGGCGCACACAATCAATGGTTCGACCATCCATAAATTCCAGGGTGGTCGGAATGATTTTGCCGCGAATGATCGCCGAGACCGCTTGCGCAGCACCGTCGATGGAGTCAAACAGGACCAGCATGGTTTTCTTGGCTTCCGGCAGGGGCAGCAGCTTGATGATGATTTTGGTGATGACGGCGAGGGTTCCCTCACTGCCGCACATCAGCTTGGTCAGGTCGTAACCCACCACCCCCTTCATGGTCGAACCCCCGGTTTTGATAATATCACCGGTCGGGGTCACCACCTCAAGACCGAGAATGTAATCCTTGGTGACCCCGTACTTGACACAGCGCGGTCCACCGGCACACTCGGCGACGTTGCCGCCCAGAGTGGAAAATTTCAACGAGGCCGGATCGGGAGGGTAAAACAGGCCGACTTTCTCCACCGCCTGTTGAAACTGCTCGGTCACCACGCCGGGCTCGACAGTCGCCACCAGGTTTTCTTCATCAATCTCAAGAATCCGGTCAAGCCGGGTCATCACCAGCACTATCCCACCCTTGGTCGGCAGACTGCCGCCGGTAAAACCGCTGCCCGCGCCACGCGGAAAAACCGGGATTTTATGCTCGTTGACCAGTTGCATGATCCGGCTGATTTCTTGCGATGTGCCCGGATGCACCACGACATCGGGCAGAAACTTGCGTTGGGTGGCGTCATAGGAGTAGCAGATCAGATCGGCTTTGTCCGTTTCGACATGCTCCTTGCCGACAATCTCCTGGAGTTTTGCGATAAACTCTGTGTTCAGCATCGATCTCAACCTTTACCAAGAAGGAATGGGGACAGATTTGAAATCTGTCCCCGTCCATACAAACAAAGCAAGGCACGAAGACTAACACAAACCGGAGCCATCCTGCCTCAAGAAATCATCCCCGGTTCGGGAACTATTCAATAAATAACCGAAAAAGTCTACTTTCCCCGACCGAACCAGCCGCTTTTCTCGAC
>JADFVC010000378.1 GCA_015222355.1 Chloroflexota bacterium
CCTTGAATAATCATCATGCCCCCTCCCAAGAACCATGAATTATTACGATAAACTAGGCCACGCATTTGCGAATGTCAAGAAGCGACATTCTCCCTTTATTCCTTTCCGGTTATCCACTTATGACGCACTAACCCTTTTTTTGCCACAGACACGTACAGACAACTGCGGGACAAAATCAAAATCGTATCTCGCACAAAGCCACGAAGTCACGAAGAATGACAAGGTCAAAATCGAAATATCAGGGTTGTAGATCAAAAGCGGAACAATGGGTTTCCTTTGTAATCTCAGTGTCTTGAGTGAATGTAGTGAACGGACGTGAGGATGATTGTGGACTTTTCAGAGTTCAGGTGTTACGTCCCCCCCCTGTCCGTGTGGGTCTGTGGCTGATATTTGCTTTCGTTGTTGATTCACTGGAGCGAAGCAGAACTGGAAGCCTTGCGCAAAAGGGGGACTGTGCAGCAGCATTCGGTCGAGGTTGAGCAACTTACCGTGGAGCCGGGCCCGGATGGTGCCGACCTGTTCGCGCGGTTCGGAAATATCCTGCGGCAGGTAGGGGATGCACGCCAAGGCGCAAGGCATGGCAAGAAAAAACCTGAAATACCGTCGTCTTTGACGTTTTGCTCAGCATGTCTTTGCGGCTTTGTGGCTTGAGTGAGCAAAGCGAACGGGTGTGAGGACGATTGTGTCCTTGGTCAATAGCGCTTTCCTACAGGTTGACTGGAGCGAAGTAGATAACCAGTTCTTTCTATTGACGCTCCAGAATCCGTTCCAGCAAAGCCGAATTGAGGAAGAGATCGTAGCGGGCGTTGACCGCGAGGTTCCGGGCGCGGGTCAGCAGAAACTGGGCGTCGAGCAGGTCGACGCTGGTGGCCTGTTGTTGCTTGAAGAGATTTTCTGTCACCCGGTAGTTCTCTTCCGCCTGGATCACGCCGCTGCCGGCTTCCTGCAAGCGACCTTGGGCGATGCGGGCATTCTGCAGGGCTGTTTCCAGTTGTAATGCCAAGGCCGCTTCGGTGTCGCGTAACTCTGCGGCGACCGCACGGGAGCGGGCGTCAGCGGCAGCAACCCGTTTGTTTTTGGCGAAACCGTCGAAGAGGTTCCAGTCGGCCCGCAAGGTGAGCAGGTTGTCCTGATCGTCACTCCCGGCGGGGGAGAGGTCGTCACTGTACTCTTCGTGGCTGACCGAGAGATCAAGCTTCGGCAGATAGCCACCCTTGCTTGCGGAAATCTCCAGCTTTGCGGCTTGCAACTCAGTGCGGAGATAATTCAACTCGCTGCGTTTTTCCAGCATCTCCAGCCGGTAATTATCGGTCTGTTGCGGATCGCTGCTCAGCAGTTGGTTCAAGCCCGGTTCCACGAGCGATTCATCCGCAGCCAGGAGGATGCCGGTGTTCCGTTCCAGTTGCCGCCTGGCGATCTGTTGTTGTCCTTGCGCCCGCAGCAGATCCTGCCGGGCGCTGGACAGTTCCACCTCGACCCGCAGCAAATCGTTACGGGCGAGCAATCCGTATTCGTACTGCAGTTCGGTATCCCGTTTCTGTTGTTCCAGCAGCTTGACCCCTTCCTCTGCCGTCGCGACCGACCGGCGAGAGCGCAACCCTTCGATGTAGGCCTGCCTGGTTGCCAGGATGATGTCGGCAATGGTGCCCTGCAGCCGATGGTCGGCCCCCAGGGCGCGTTGGCGGGCCGCCTGATA
Source organism: Chloroflexota bacterium (assembly GCA_015222355.1). Taxonomy (GTDB): domain Bacteria; phylum Desulfobacterota; class Desulfuromonadia; order Desulfuromonadales; family Geopsychrobacteraceae; genus Malonomonas. The sequence goes on from JADFVC010000378.1 coordinate 1,697, forward strand.
GGTACGGTAGTCGCTCAGGCCGTTGAACAAGTTGATGGAGGCGCCGAGGAACAGGGTGGAACTTTTATCTCCCAGCAGGTAGGGGTCATCAGCACGTTCGCGATAGGTGTAGCCGAGATCGACGCGCGGGAGAAAAGCCGCTTTGGCACTGCCGACAGTTGCTTGTGATTGGGCGGCATTGGCGCGGAACTGTTCGATTCGCTGATGATTCTGCAAGGCGGCCTGCACGGCTTCATCAAGGGTCAGTGCCAGGCCGGGCGAGGCCAGCAGCAGGGAGAGCAGGAGCGCTGTTGTCAGGGTTTTCATC
>JADFVC010000379.1 GCA_015222355.1 Chloroflexota bacterium
CTCCTGGAACCATTGATTTTTTGTGAAAAAACTGCTACTCTTCAATTTTGCCGTTGCAGGGTTAAGACTGTCAACACGAGGGAAAAATGGATACGCATACGCAAAAAAATCGCAGCATTTTACTTGTTGATGATGTTGAATTGTTTCTCGAACTGGAAAAAACTTTTTTCCATCGGGAGGGGTTCGACCTGTTGGCGACCATCAATCCGCAAGAGATTATGCAGCTGGTTGTCAGCCGTAAGCCCGAGCTGGTTTTTCTGGATATGGAGATCTCGGGAACCCGGGGGGATGATATCTGTCGCTGGATCAAACAAGATAAGGAGTTACAGGAGATCCCGGTGATTATGGTGCTTGAGTCGGGCGACCTCGACGCTGAAGCTCTTTGTCGCCAGGCCGGTTGTGACGCAATTATTTGCCGTCCTGTCAGACGCCGGCAGCTCCTTTCTGTGGCGCGCTCTTTTCTTGATTTGACTGACCGGTACGAAGCGCGGATTGCGACCCGAATTCCGGTTCACTTCGGGTCGGGTTTCGAACAGCCGAATACCAACTATTCAGTCAATCTCAGTTCTGGTGGCGTCTTTGTTGCGACCGATGAATTGCTGCCGGTTGGGATGCCGCTCGCCTTACGAGTGCAGTTTTCAGGGTTTAGCCACGATCTTAAATGCAAAGGTCGGGTCGCTTGGTTGAATCAGCCTGATGTGCGAAAAGAGCGTCATCTGCCGACGGGGATGGGAATCCGCTTCAGCCATCTTGCGACCAAACAGCTCGACCTCATAAAAGACTATCTGGCCCGAAATGCTGCCTGATCGACGCGGCTTACTTGTACGAGATCATCTTTATTGAGATTGGAACAGACAAAGACCACGTCCATTTTTTGCTGCAGTCGGTTCCAATATATGGTCCAACGCAGGCAAAACAGTTTCCGGATGAAAACTACTTGAGCCTTGGGTTTTATGAACCAGGGCTTTATATTTTATTTGACTATATACTGCCAAGAGTTTAAAAAGAATTTTTCACTTGAGAGAGAAAAGCAGATAAAGACGATGCAGCAGTTGGAAAACAAAAAAACTGATTTTGATCAGGCAGAAGAGATAAGTGGGAAGAGGCGGAAAAAAAAATCACCAAGTCAAGCTGCCGGCCTTGCTTCCACCTTCAACAGTGACGAAGTAAAGAATTTTTTTGTCAACTACTTAACGACCATGCTGGTTATTGAGGGGTTGATTTTCTTCTTTACTTTTATCAACCACTTGGCGAGCGATGGGCAGCCCTTTCCTTGGAAACCATACCTTTTTGCCACCTTTATTACCCCGATTGCCATAACGTTCGTTTTTGGTCTGATTATCCTGACCTTCAACAAATATTTTTTTCGCGACGCCGTTGGGTCTTCGGAGGCAACTGCGTATCCGGACAGCAATCTGAATAAGGGTGATCGACTGGGTGTTTTTTTTCACGTGGTTCACCGGTTGCCGTTTCTGCTCAGCATGCTGCTGTTGATTGCGGCAACAGCGATTGCTTACAAGATGGATGATATTCTCTTCTATGCAGCCCAGGCCGGGGCGGTCACCGCTCGATATCTGTTCTTCACCCTCGTGGCAGTACTGGCTGTTGCCGCCATCGGAATCGGTGTCTGGATGATTCTCAGTTATCGCTTGAGCCAGAATAAACTTGCCACCAACCACCAGTACAAGATGCAATTGATGGATCAGTTCGGAATGGTCCTGCTGGAAGATGGAACCATGCTCGGCAAGAATGGAAATATCGTCTATCGGCAAGATGATGTGGCGAAAGTGGGTTATGATGATCGCGATGAAAATGTTCAGTTGATCGAGGAAGTTAAAAAGGATTAGCTGTTTTTGCGAAGAGTCTCTTCGCCGGGGGCAAGTCCAGAAAACTTTTCCGGGCCGCGACAGATCTTCTTGCCAGCCGCTTTTGCGATGCCGCGTAACATGCCGTTGAAAACAAAGTGGTGAAAGGGCATGACCGCATACCAGTAGAGGAGGCCGGCCAGACCGCGTGGCAGAAAACAAGCGGTCAGTTGCAGTTCGCTTTGCCCATTCTCAAGTTTTTGCAGGCGAAAAGTAAGATCCGCCTTTCCGGGGAGTTTCATCACGGCGGAAAGCGTCAGAACGTCGAATTCGTTCACTGTAGCCACCCGCCAGAAATCGATGGTATCGCCCGGATAAAGTTCAGTTGCACTGCGTCGTCCCCGACTCAGGCCGACCCCACCGCAAAGCTGGTCGATAAGACCGCGAATCTTCCAGAGCCAGTCCGCATAATAATAGCCAACCTCTCCACCGATCGATGCAACTGCCGGCCATATTTCTTCAGGCTGTGCTTCGAGGATGATCCGGCGTGAGTCGTTAAACAACCGTTCACCGATATCGCCTGTTGCTCCCGTAACGAAAATCATTCCTTTTGATTGCCGGCCCGGTATTTTTCTGTGCATCGGGTTTTTCCTGCTTTTTGTTGTCGCTGAGGCAATGCGTTAGAGGATCTTTTCCGATCCGCTGTAGATCTCGTCCACGACAATGGCGGCTGCGGCATGACCAGGGTGTTTTTCCGGGTTCCATTGTTTCATGTCGTCGAAGATGGAACCGCTCTGGTGATATTCGATGTGCCCCTTGATCTGATAGGGCTTGTCCTCGTCGGTGATGAACAGAAACGAACCTTTGCTGCCGGTTTGGATATTGGCGCGGGTTTTGTCAAAGTAGTTGTCGGCGACGACGAAACGCTCGTCGCCGTAGCGAGCGACGCAGGTGGCGTAGATGCTGTTGGGGACATTGTTCTGATCCACTGTGGTAAAAATGACAGGTCCGGTATGGTTGTCCCAGGCGGTGAGTACGGTTTCCGGTATTTTGGCCATTTCAAGTTTCCTTTCAAATAACACCCCGTAGGGTGGGCACTGCCCACCAAAACAACTGAATGTTGAGGGTGATTTTGGTGAATAATCTGGTGGGCGGTGCCCACCATCCGCTGCTGCTGAAATGACATTTATGAGTAGTGGCACGGCATGCCGTGCCCCTACTAACGAATGCGGGAGTGGTATTCTTGCAGGCTGCGTACCTCCCCCTTGCCGGCGCGGCGGGCGGCTATCCCCTTGGCGGCGGCAATCGCCGCAGCCGTGGTGGTGATATAGGGGACCCTGTTCTTGATAGCCGCCTTGCGAATGTAGGAATCATCGTGGGTGCTCAGACGTCCTACCGGAGTGTTGACCACCAGCTGGATCTCGCCGTTGGTGATGGCGTCGACGATGTTGGGTCGCCCTTCGTGCATTTTGCGAATCGGCTCACTGTGTAGACCCTGTTCGGTCAGATAGGCGGCAGTGCCACGGGTTGCCCGCAGGGCAAACCCCAGTTCGCTGAAGCGGCGGGCGGCTTCCAGGGCTCCGGCACGGTCATGCTCGGCCACGGTGATCAACACGGTGCCCTGCTGTGGCAGCTGAGCGTTGGCGGCTTCCTGGGCCTTGAAAAAGGCCAGACCGTAGTTGTCAGCCAGCCCCAGAACTTCGCCGGTGGAGCGCATTTCCGGGCCCAGCACCGGATCCACTTCCGGGAACATGTTAAACGGGAAGACGGCCTCCTTGACGCCGAAGTGAGGGATCGGGCGGCGCTGCAGATTGAGATCAGCCAGTTTCTCTCCCAGCATCAGCTTCACGGCCAGCCGCGGCATGGGGATGTTGCACACCTTGGATACCAACGGTACGGTGCGGCTGGCGCGCGGGTTGGCTTCGAGGATATAGACACGGTCGCCGGCGATGGCATACTGGATGTTCATTAGTCCCACGACCCCCATCTCCACGGCGATTTTGCGGGTGTACTCCTCGATGGTATCGATATGACGCTGGGGGATGTTGACCGGGGGGATCACGCAGGCGGAATCGCCCGAGTGGACACCAGCCATTTCGATGTGCTCCATCACCGCCGGCACGAAGGCATCCACTCCGTCACAGATGGCATCAGCTTCCGCTTCAATGGCGTTTTCCAGGAAGCGGTCGATAAGGATCGGTCGTTCGGGCGACACATCCACCGCCTTCTGCAAATAGAGGCGCAGGCTGTCTTCGTCGTGGACGATCTCCATGGCACGACCACCGAGTACATAGGAGGGACGTACCATCAGCGGATAGCCGATGCGCTGCGCGATCTCCAGCGCCTGGTCCAGTCTGCTGGCCATACCCGATTCCGGCTGCGGGATGTTCAGTCGCTGCATCACCTCGTTGAAACGTTCGCGGTCCTCAGCCAGATCGATGGTGGCCGGACCGGTACCGAGAATCTTCACTCCGGCCGCTTCCAGTTCGGCGGCGATATTCAGCGGCGTCTGGCCGCCGAACTGTACCACCACCCCTTCCGGTTGTTCCTTGGCGTAGATGGACAGTACATCCTCCACCGTCAGGGGTTCAAAATAGAGCTTGTCCGAGGTGTCGTAGTCGGTGGAAACGGTCTCCGGGTTGCAGTTGACCATGATGGTTTCGTAACCGGATTCGCGTAGTGCCATGGCGGTGTGGACGCAGCAGTAGTCAAACTCGATGCCTTGGCCGATACGGTTGGGGCCGCCGCCGAGCACCATGATCTTTTTCCTGTCGCTGACCGCGACCGTATCGGCAGCATTGTAGGTGGAGAAGTAATAGGCGGCGTCTTCCACGCCACTGACCGGCACGGCTTCCCAGGCCTCGCCCAGCCCCAGCTGCAGCCGTTTTTCGCGCAGTTGCAGTTCGGGGATGTTGAGAATTTTCGCCAGATATTTGTCGGCAAAGCCATCTTTCTTGGCCTGCAGCAGCAATTCATCGGGGGGCAGCTGACCGCGATGGCCAAGCAGCTGTTCTTCCAGTTCCACCAGCTCTTTCATCTGCTGCAGAAACCACGGCTTGATGTAGGTTTTGGCGTACAGCGTGTCGATGTCGACGCCTTTGCGTAGAGCCTCGTAGAGGATGAACTGCCGTTCGCTGGACGGTTCGGCCAGTTGCTCCATGAGCCGATCGAGACTCTGGTTGTTGAAGTCGGCGGCAAAGCCGAGGCCGTAGCGGCCGATTTCCAGCGAACGGATCGATTTCTGTAGCGCCTCCTTGTAGTTTTTGCCGATGCTCATCACCTCGCCCACGGCACGCATCTGGGTGCCGAGTTTGTCCTCCACCCCTTTGAATTTCTCAAACGCCCAGCGGGCGAATTTGACCACCACGTAGTCGCCGCCCGGGGTGTATTTGTCCAGGGTGCCATCGCGCCAGTAGGGGATCTCATCCAGAGTCAGACCCGCTGCCAGCTGTGCTGACACCAAGGCGATGGGAAAGCCGGTGGCCTTGCTGGCCAAGGCCGAGGAGCGCGAGGTGCGCGGATTGATCTCAATGACGATGATCCGGCCGCTTTTCGGATCGTAGGCGAACTGGACATTGGTACCGCCGATCACCTCAATGGCGTCAACGATGTCGTAGGAGTATTTCTGCAGCTGCTGCTGTAGCTCCGCGTCGATGGTCAGCATGGGAGCGGTACAGAAGGAATCGCCGGTATGCACGCCGATGGCATCGACATTCTCGATGAAGCAGACGGTGATCTTCTGCCCCTTGGCATCGCGGACCACCTCCAGTTCCAATTCTTCCCAGCCCAGCACCGACTCCTCGATCAGCACTTGGCTGACCGGGCTGAGCGACAGTCCACGACTGACGATGGCTTCGAACTCCTCCATGTTATAGGCAAAACCGCCACCGGTGCCGCCCATGGTGTAGGCGGGGCGGATCACCACCGGCAGAGCGATCTCTTTGACCACTTCCATCGCCTCGTCGAGGGTGTTGGCGATGTCGCTACGTGCCATCTCGATACCGAGACCGTTCATGGTCTGTTTGAATATTTCGCGGTCTTCGCCGCGTTCAATGGCTTTAAGGTTGACGCCGATGACCCGCACCCCGTATTCGTCCAGCACGCCGCGACGGGCCAGTTCCATGGCCAGATTGAGGGCGGTCTGGCCGCCGAGGTTGGGCAGCAGCGCGTCGGGGCGTTCCTTCTGGATAATCTCGGTGATGGTTTCGGGGGTGAGGGCTTCAATGTAGGTGATGTCAGCTGTCTCCGGATCGGTCATGATGGTGGCCGGATTGGAATTGACCAGCAGGATCTCGTAGCCCAGCTTGCGCAGAGCTTTGCACGCCTGGGTGCCGGAATAATCAAACTCACAGGCTTGGCCGATAATAATGGGACCGGAGCCGATGATCAGAACCTTCTTGACGTCGTCGCGTCGGGGCATGGAATTCTCCTATACAGGATAATGAAATACAATGAAAGGTGTGGTTGTTATGAACGACAGACACTATGCCAAAAAGCGCCGGACTCGACAAGGGCTGCGTGCGCCATTCCCGAGTTTTTTCGGCAGCAGGCTGGCGTAGCTTATGATTCTGTTTGGGACTTGTCCGGCAGGGTCAGTGTCCGTTCCTTGAAAAACTCCTCTAAGCGTTCCTGGTCAAGGGTTTCCTCCTCAACTAGACTGTCCGCGAGAGCTTCCAGGACATCACGGTTTTCGCTCAGGATCTGTTCGGCACAATCCTGGCCGGCGTTGACCAGTTTTTCGATTTCCTGATCGATGAGCCAGGCAGTCTTGTCGCTGAAGCTTTTTTCCGACGCAAGTTTGAGCCCGAGAAAGGGGTGCTCTTCGCCGCGCGAGAAACTGAGCGGCCCGATTTTTTCGCTCATTCCCCATTGGCAAACCATCTTTTCGGCAAGATCCATGACCTGCTTGAGATCATTCTGGGCGCCGGTCGAATACTCACCGAAGCAGAGTTTCTCTGCAGCTCTTCCGCCAAGGCTCACCGCCAACCGTGCCAGCAGGTAGCTGCGCTGGTAATGGTAGCGATCGTCTTCCGGCAGTTGCTGGGTCATCCCGAGCGCCTGTCCGTGCGGGATGATCGTTACCTTGTGGATCGGGTCGGTGTTCGGCAGGCAGACGGCAACCAGGGTATGACCCGCCTCGTGAATTGCGGTGATATGTTTCTCCTGGTCAGACATGAACAGTTTCCGTTCCATGCCCATCAATTGCCGATCCTTGGCCTGTTCAAAGTGGATCATGAAGACCTTGTCAGTATCTTCGCGGGCGGCTATCAGGGCGGCCTCGTTGGCCAGACCCTCCAGGTCGGCGCCAACCATGCCGGGGGTCCCTTTGGCGATTATCTCCAGATTCACGTCATCTGCCAGCGGCATGTTGCGGGTGTGAACTTCGAGGATCTTGACCCGGTCGCGCCAGTCGGGTCGCCCAACGACCACCTGGCGGTCGAAGCGGCCCGGACGCAGGAGTGCGGTGTCAAGCACATCCGGTCGGTTGGTCGCCGCCATCACGACCACTTCATCATGGGGTTCGAAGCCATCCAGTTCTGACAGCAGTTGGTTTAAAGTCTGCTCCCGTTCATCGTTACCGCCGCCCAGGCCGGTACCACGTGAACGCCCGACGGCATCCAGTTCATCGATGAAGATAATGCTCGGGGCATTCTTCTTGGCGTTGGTGAAAAGATCACGAACCCTGCTGGCCCCAACGCCGACGAACAGTTCGATGAACTGCGAAGCCGAAATGTTGAAAAAGGGAACCTCAGCCTCACCGGCGACGGCCCGGGCCATCAGGGTTTTCCCGGTCCCCGGCGGTCCGACCAGCAGGATTCCGCGCGGCATCTTGCCGCCCAGCCGCTCAAATTTGCCGGGATTGCGCAGGTAAGCGATGATTTCCTGCAGTTCCTGTTTTGCCTCTGCCAGGCCCGCCACGTCGCGGAAGGTTTTGCTCGACGCCTTGTGGGTATACATGCGGGCGCCCGATTTGCTGAACTTGTTCAGGATATTCCCGCCCATGCCGCCCTGTTGGCGTGCCCGCCGGAAGATGTACCACCAAACCCCGAAAATGATGATCCAGGGCAGCAGATTGGCCAAGAGGTTGACCCAGACCGGTGTTTTTTCGGGCGGTTCGACATTTATCACGACCTCGTGCTCTTCCAGGAATGCAATCAATCCCGGGTCGCCGAACGGCGGGATGTTGGTGCGGAACCGCTTGTAGGGACGGATCCCTTCGAATTGTGCAGCGACAACATCTTCGGAAGACAGGGAGAGCGGTTCCCAGAAAATCCCGGACAGACCTTCCCCCTGGAGAGTGACTTCCGCTATCCGCTCCCGGCTTAGTTCATTTTTAAAGCGGCTGTAGGCGATCTGGGCAACAGGCTCCTGTTCAGTGGGAGGGAATATGAGGAGAAACAGGCCATTGACGGCGAACACCAGAGCCATCAATAGCAAAATTCTTTGCCAGGGGTCTTTCAGCATAGCAGTAGCCAGCTCCTGTAAATGTGTGCTTCTTTCAAGTAAGATAACATCTGGGCTTCGATTTTCATGTTGCTCTACGTTGTTCTAAGTATACTTGCATCTGGAATGATGGTCAAAAGCGGATGAGGTGACTGTCCGAGCCAAGTCGGAAGAGCGGCTCAAGGCACTCCTTTTCGAGTGGTACAAAACAAGGGCGCGGGAAGTCTTTCATCGGTGCCTGGATGTCATGCTGGAACAGGCGCTCTGGGTCACCGAAAGTTCCCAATTTCGCCTGCTCTCCATGAAGACCCAATGGGGGAGCTGCTCGCCTCATGGCACGTTGACTTTGAATCCCCATCTGGTCAAAGCCCCTCGTGAGTGCATCGATTATGTTATTCTTCACGAGCTGTGTCATATTGCCGAGCACAACCACAGCGACAGGTTCTACCGGCTGATGAAGCAGGTCATGCCAAGGTGGGAGCAGGTTAAAGAGGGACTGGATGGGATGGCGAGTAAGTTGCTGAATGGAATAAATTGAGTAACTATTCAGCACATCCCGCTCTTTGTATTCTGGCGACGTTGTTGCCCTGCTCCCTCCCCTGACAAGGGGAGGGTCGGGGTGGGGTTGTCTTTACGCAGCAACCTTCACCCGCCGCTGACCTCTCAATAGCTGCTGAATCAGAGCCTTTTCTTCTTGTTTCCTCTTCACAATCAGTAAAAACACCCCCCTCAATCCCCCCTTGCCAGGGGGGAGGTTGACTGCTGCGCTACTCGCGCCCTGCCGGAGTACAAAAATGGACCCGCTGGACAGTTACTCAGGTTTTCCACTTCTGCCACAAGTTGCGATGGTGAAACCATGCGACCAAAGAAACCTGTTGAACGACCTCAGAATGATCTATTCAATGTGTCGTCTGTGACCCGGTTCTTTTCAGAGAAACAAGCGGTACGCCGGATCTTGTGTCTCTTCAATAAAATGATAACCGAGGTTGCTGAGAAAGCCTTGGAGTTTCTTCTCTTCTTTGGGAGGGATCTCCAGGCCGATCAATACCCGGCCGTACTCTCCCCCCTGGCTACGGTAGTGAAACAGCGAGATATTCCAGTTGGCCCCCATATCGGCGAGAAAACGGGTCAGTGCCCCGGGGCGTTCCGGGAACCAGAAACGGAAGAGCCGCTCGCGGGTGGCTTCTGGCGAACGGCCGCCGATCATGTAACGCAGGTGGGTTTTCGCCAGTTCGTTTTCGGTGAGATTGATGACCTGGTAGCCCTGCTCGCTCAGCCTCTGGGAAAATACCCCGCGGTCTTTGTCGTCACCGATGGAAACCCCCATAAACAGCTGTGCCTGTCGGCGGTCAGCAAGCCGGTAGTTGAACTCGGTGATATTGACCCCGGCAAGAACATGGCTGCAAAAATGACGCAATGCCCCGGGTTTTTCCGGGATGGTTACGGCATAAAGTGCTTCGCGTCCTTCGCCGGTCTGGGTGCGTTCAGAGACATAGCGTAAGCGTTCGAAATTCATGTTGGCGCCGGAGTTGATCGCTACCAGGGTTTGTCCGTTGATGCCGGACTGACGGACATACCGCTTAATTCCGGCAACTGCCAGGGCTCCTGCCGGTTCGACGATGGAGCGGGTTGCCTGGTAGACCGATTTGATCGCGCCGCAGAGTTCATCCGTGCTGACCCGGATGATTTCATCGACATGTTGACGGCAAATATCGAAGGTTTGTTTGCCGATTTGGCGGACTGCCACACCGTCGGCAAAAATCCCGACCGAATCGAGGGTGACCCGTTTATTTGCCCGCAAAGATTGGTACATGGCATCACTGTCGAACGGTTCAACACCAATCACCTTGATTTCGGGACAGAGCGCTTTGAAATAGCTGGAGATCCCGGCAATTAACCCGCCGCCGCCAACGGGTACGAAAACGGCATCGATCTTTCCGGCACTCTGTCGCAACAATTCATCCGCCACGGTTCCCTGCCCGGCAATGACCAGTTCATCGTCGAAGGGGTGGATGTAGGTCATGCCGGTTTCTTCGACCAGGTGTTGACAGCGTTCTGCCGCCTCGGAGTAGTTATCGCCGTGCAGGATAACTTTTGCCCCGAGATTTTTGACCGCATCGACCTTGATTTTCGGGGTCGTTGCCGGCATAACGATCAAGGCTTTCAGATTCAATTGCTGCGCAGAAAAAGCAACTCCCTGGGCGTGGTTTCCGGCCGATGCTGTGATCACACCTCGGGCTTTTTCAGCTTCGCTCAGGTGGGCGATTTTGTTATAGGCACCGCGCAGTTTGAAGGAGAAGATCGGTTGCAGGTCTTCCCGTTTCAACAGCACGCGGTTATTTAATTCGCGGGAAAGTTCGACGGCCTGTTCCAGCGGGGTTTCTACGGCGGCTTCATATACCTTAGAGGTGAGAATCCGGCGGATCATTTTCTGCATACCTGCTCCTTGCGGTTGACTCCGGGAAGCAATAGCATAATTGTGTCATTTTGTCAGCAAGCAGGCCATGTGACGAATGAGAGCAAGAATGGAGCCTGATATCTTTCCCAATGCTTTACCCAAGTTGGGCTCTGATTGACAGGAACTGAAACGAAACCCATAAAGCTGGTTTAGCCACGGACCCACACGGACAACTACGGGACAAAATCAAAAGCTTGTCTCGCACAAAGCCACAAAGCCCACTAAGAAGAACAAGGGCAAAAGC
>JADFVC010000380.1 GCA_015222355.1 Chloroflexota bacterium
AACAGGGTGCAGGGCTGCGGTACATAAATGGAAGTGCTGTCATTCAACAGTTGGGGCATCAGCTTTTTCCTAAAGATTGTCTACGTAGCTTCTTGTATGAACACTGACTCATCCGGTTCGTTATGCAATCTGCTTTCAACCATATCCTACTGTGAATACTGACAGCACACAACGACACAAAATGTTTTATTGCCAGGGCAAGAAAAACCTGGACGCGATCCATGACACCGTCCACGAAATGTGTAAGGACGAAGCCCGTCACGGTTCGGCTTTTGCCGGGCTGCTGAAGCGTTACTTCGGCGAATAAGGTTTTTAACGGATAAAGGGCCACTTCGATCACAGAATCGGGTGGCCCTTTCTTCTTAATGCGAGAGTTGTAAGCTTGTGGGTTGCTTTCCCTGATCGCCAGACTTAAACGATCTTGAGCAACTATTTAGACAGATTATTTATTCCATCGGAATGAAACTTTTAAAATTTCAATAACCAGGGAATCTGTTACATTTTTACCTTAAAATCCTTACCCACTAATCCTCATCTGGAGATTCTGGAGATTCTGGGAGCTTTTCCTCCTGTTTGCGCTTATTCTTTTCTTCCTTTTTGGCTTTTCTGGCAAGTTCCTTCTGACGCTTCTCAAAGCCGTAATTCGGTTTCCTGGCCATCTGGTTATCCTTTCCGACTGCTATTTTGTCTGCGTTCAGACTGGAAGATAGACATCAAATTTCTCGGTAGCATTATTGTCAAAAAAAAAAGAGCCCCACGAAAATCCGCAGGGCTCCTTTGCAAATCTTAAATACAAAAACTTACTTAAATTTTGCGCACATTAGCCGACTGAGGGCCTTTCTGCCCCTGGGTGACCTCAAAACTCACACGGTCTCCCTCGGCAAGAGATTTAAAACCCTCGCCTTGGATTTCGGAAAAATGGACGAACACATCAGGTCCATTGTCCTGCTCGATAAAACCAAAACCCTTTGAGTCGTTAAACCACTTTACGGTACCTTCTGCCATTTTCTTCTCCATCTTCCCCTGTGGGAATTTTTTTTGTTGTGCAAATCCCGACCGCCCGGAAAATAAAAAACACACAGCCCTAATGGGTCTGCGTGTTCTGATCAATGTTGACACCTTGTCAAACTGTTGAGCGACGAAAACATTTACACAAACTTACTTAAGATGCCGCACCCTAGCACGGCAGACTTTTGAAAAGCAAGACCTAAATGACCATAAAAAAACAGGAATCTGATTTCAGGGCCAAAACCTATCAAAAATGGCTCATCGGGTGAGCAGGTTTTTGGCGACCACCTTGCGGTTTCCTGTCTGCGCCCGACGTAAAATCCACCCGATAAATTGCTTTATCAGGTTGTCCGCTTCGCTCCAGTAAGCCCATTACGAGAGCAAATTATGAACAAAACCGAAATCAGGAACGTGGCAACCCAGGGGTTCCCGCGCCCAATGAGAGCCAGAGAAAGGGGCGCAGAGGGGGCTTCCACACTCCAAGGCTTAAACCTACTAAATCATTTTTCTTTCTTTTTGTCGGTTGACATTCCCTGGAAACTGCTCTATTTTGTGCATATGCACATAACGAATTGTCTGGTAAATAACAACTTACAGGAACTAGGTATGGAGGATATTGACATGAATAGACAAGGTCAAGGTTTAGGACGTGGTCAAGGGCGTGGCTTGAATTGCCAAACTGGGCAGGGCAGTGGTCGTGGTCAGGGCTTTGGTTCAGCCCAAGGACAAGGCTTTGCCCGTGGCCAGGGTCAGGGCTTGAATTGCGGTCTCAAGCAAGGAATGGGCCGTGGTCAGGGTCGTGGTAACGGCATGGGTTTCGGGGGCTGATGCCCCAAAAGAAATTTCAACCTATTGGGGAAGAGAATATGTCAGCGTCTATTTATCGCGCAGAAACGAGCAAATCGGTTAACCAGTTCATCAAAGACTTCGCAGTTGCTGCGAGCAATCACGGTTTTCTGATCCATAACGAAGACAAGATGGAAATGGCTCACACTTTCGGAACTCATGGTGTCGAGGTCGCCGAAGGTTTTGACCTGCACATGATCCAGGTCTGTAAGCCAGCCAAGGCGGCAATGACCTTGCACAAGAATCCGGAACGGGCCGTTTTGTTGCCGAAGTTTGTCATCGTCTTCACTAAGGAAGGAAAGACCGTTGTCCGTATGCTGCGTTTCAGTGCAGAACGGGTCGCGGAATTAATTGATGACGCTGATTTTCCAAATTCTGTCGTCGAAAGTTTTAACAGCATTATTGCCACCATTGAGGATGCTCTCTGATTCGACTCAGGGCAATATGTAAGCAAATGATTTTAGCGGCTACCGCCCCGCTGGCGGTAGCCGGTTTTTTATTGCCCAGGGAAAGAGGTAAACCGTTGCCCTGTTTCAGTGCTTCGCTTATATTCATCCCAGTGACATTTTCGTCAAAGATTCCGATCATGTTTTTATAAACCTTGAATCCGTCGGATACCCACGGATTCAAGGTAAAACCAAAGAGTGAGACCGATGTCACCAAGACCGAAAAAACCACGTCGTTGTTGCCTGGTAGGTCGTCCGAATGATCTTATCTACAAGCCGGCGGGAATGCCGATGTCAGGACTGGAAAAGGTAAAATTGGCTACCGATGAACTGGAGGCGACACGACTCTGTGATGTAGAGTGCCTGACGCAGACAGAGGCTGGTGAAATTATGGGGGTTTCAAGGGGGACGGTCCAGCGATTGGTGGTCAGCGGGCGGAAAAAGATCGTTGAGGCGATTTTAAACGGCCGGGTACTGATGATAGAATAGTTGACAGGAGGGGACTTTCACTGAGGGATATCATGTCCCCCAAAGCCCTGTTGCCAGCGTCCATTCGGGAATCAAGACAGCAAACAACATTCAACTTTGTATGACATCAAGTATGACATCAACTGTTTCGCAGGAGGAGTCCATGCAACATTTCGCCTTGACCATCATCGGCCGCGACCGGCCCGGAATCGTTTCGCAGGTGGCGGAAATTCTCTATCGGCTCGGCTTCAATATTGCGGATTCGAGCAGTTCCATCCTGGGCGGTCAGTTTTCGATGATTCTGCTCATTTCGAATCCAGCGATCTCCAGCAAAGAAGAGTTCAGTGATGCTTTTACGCCGCTGGAAGAATCCAACCTGTCGGTGTTCATCCGCACCCTCAAACCGGGCGGCGAAGTGCGCCCCGAAATGGCAGGTGAACTCTGCATGATTTCAGTCTACGGTGCCGACAAGCCGGGTATCGTTTACCAGGTCTCCAAGGAGTTGGGGGACCGAAAGATCAACATCACCGACCTGAACACCAAGCTGATCGGCGATGAATCACGTCCGGTTTATGTGATGATGATCGAGGCCCTGTTGCCGGCCGGAGTTGGAATTGAAGAGATCGAAGGCTGGATGACAGAGCTGAAGAAAAAGCTGCAGGTCGATATCTCGATACGCTCGCTGATTGCGATGGAGTTATAGTAAGATGGCGGTTAAAGAAGTCCTGCTCTACCCCGACCCGCGCCTGAAAGAGATCTGCAGCAAAATCGAACAAATTGACGCTACTGTTGATTCCCTGTTGCAAGACTTGGTCGATACCATGGTCGCTGCCGGGCACTCGGTCGGGATTGCCGCACCGCAGATCGGCGACACCCGGCGAGCCGCAGTCGTCGACGTTGCAAAAAGTAAATTGGGCAAAAAACAAAAAAATCACGGCCTGCTGCAGATGGTCAATCCGGAGATTCTGGAAAAAGCAGGTGACCAGGTGGTACGGGAGGGATGTATGTCGGTCCCTGACTACACTGGAAATGTCAACCGAGCAGAGCGAATTGTCATACAATTTTTGAATCGGGAAGGTCAGTTACAGGTCATACGGGCGGAAGGGTTCGAGGCCATCGCCATCCAGCATGAGCTGGACCACCTCGACGGCCACCTCTTTCTTGATCGGATATCAAGCTTAAAAACGGATCTTTTCAGGAGGAAACAGAAATAACAAAAAGGTTTCAAGTTGATACAGTCGTGTCCGTATATGGCCTCTCCCCTATTTCCGGATGTCCACAATTCAGTTGACAGTTTAGAATGGAAAGTTAAGATGCTGACTAATTTCGTTAGATATTGCTTTCAAACAAAACAGGAGGCATATAATGAGCAATGTACAAGAGCGTGAGGCTGCGGTTCTTTTCAAAGGCAACCCGGTGACCCTGCTTGGTCCGGAGATCAAGGTTGGTGATGCCGCACCGGATTTTCAGGTGGTTGATAACAGTTTGCAACCGGTGACCCTGGCGACCGATGCCGGGAAGGTTCGTTTGATCACCGTCGTTCCGTCACTCGATACTCCGGTCTGCGACACCATGACCCGGCAGTTTAATCAGCAGGCGACGGAACTTCCTGATTCTGTGGCCGTCTACACCATCAGTGTTGATCTGCCGTTTGCTCAGAAACGCTGGTGTGGTAACGCCGGGATCGACAAGGTACAGACCCTTTCCGATTACCAGGAGCGGTCTTTCGGCCTCAACTATGGTCTGCTGTTGAAAAACCTCAAACTGTTGGCCCGGGCGGTCTACGTGATTGATCAGGAAGATCAGGTGACTTATGTCGAACTGGTGCCGGAAGTCACCGCCGAGCCGGATTACGCCGCGGCTTTGACGGCAGTGAAAAAACTGCTGTGATAACGTTGAATTTTCGGAGCTAAAAACAGCCCTCGTTCTGCCAAGGATCGGGGGCTGTTTTTTGACCAATCAGGAGTTTTTCTATCTGTTCGGCCGGCCGGGGTTTGCTGAAAAGAAATCCCTGTTCGGAGAGAAAATCACGTTGAGCCGTAGTTTCAATATCCTCGACAGTAATTTGCCTATTTGCAACGGTCTCCCATAACGATAACTCCCCTGCTCTTTCGGGCGGAATTCTTGACTTAATCAGGTTATAGATGGTAAGAAAGTCTACTTTTATGTGGATTTTCATCAGGTTAATAAAACATGTATGTCCCTTCCGAAAACGATTTCCGTCGACTGGCCAGCAGCGGCAACCTGATTCCCGTTTTTCGCGAGATTCTGGCCGACATGGAAACCCCGGTCTCCGCCTTTCGTAAAATTGACGATGGCCATACTTCTTTCTTGCTTGAATCGATCGAAGGGGGTGAGGCGTGGGCCCGTTATTCCTTTCTTGGCAGCGGCCCGGCTCGCGTCTTCCGTAGCCGCAACGATTACTACGAAGTTCTCGCAAATGGTGTTGTCGAGCAGAGCGGCAACTCGGACGACCCGCTCGGTAAACTACGTGAGTTGATGGCGGAGTTCCAGCCGGTTGAGGTCGAAGGTTTGCCCCGTTTTTTTGGCGGCGCGGTCGGTTATCTCGGTTATGACATGGTTCGTTTTATCGAGGAATTGCCCGACAGCAACCCGCGTCAAATCGACAGCTGGGATGCCTGTTTCATGCTGACCGAGCGTTTGTTGATTTTCGACAACGTGCGGCAGAAGGTGAAGGTTGTCTGTAATGTCCACCTGCAGGAAGGAACCGATCCGGCGGTAGCATATGCCGAGGCGCAGCAGCAGATTAAGCAGATGATTGAACAACTGCGTCAGCCCCTGCAGATTGTTGCCGAAGAGAAGGTCGGTGACGGTAAACAGGCCCTGCAGGCAAATTTTTCCAAAGAGGACTTTAAAAGAGCTGTCGAGCGTTGTCAGGAATATATCCGCGCCGGGGATATCTTCCAGGTTGTTCTGTCTCAACGCTTCACCGGCAAACTGCAGTCCGATCCCTTTGATATCTACCGTGCTCTGCGCACCATTAATCCTTCTCCCTACATGTTCTTCCTGCGCTTTGGAGAATCCCTGGTCGTCGGTGCTTCTCCAGAGGTACTGGTACGTAAAGAAGGTGAACAGATCGATGTGCGTCCCATTGCCGGGACCCGTCCGCGCGGCAAAGACGCCGAGGAAGACCTGGCGCTGGAAAAGGATCTACTGGCCGATCCGAAAGAACTGGCCGAGCATATCATGCTGGTCGACCTGGGGCGGAACGATGTCGGTCGGGTCGCTCGCGGTGGTACTGTCGAGGTCAGTGAGCTGATGGTCATCGAACGTTACTCGCATGTTATGCACATCGTTTCCAATGTCCGTGGTCAGTTGCGTCCGGGACTTGATTCTTTCGATGTCTTCCGTGCCGCGTTCCCTGCCGGAACTCTCTCCGGCTCTCCGAAAATCCGCGCCATGGAGATTATCGATGAGCTGGAACCGAGCCGCCGCGAAGTTTACGGCGGGGCGGTCGGCTATTTTTCCTTCAGCGGCAACATGGACCTGGCCATTGCCATCCGCACCCTGCAGATCGAAAAGGGCAGGCTCTACCTGCAGGCTGGTGCCGGGATTGTTGCTGACAGCGACCCGGAGATGGAATATCAAGAAACTCTGAATAAAGCCCGCGGTGTTAAGCGCGCCATCGAAATGGCCAACAGGGGGCTCATTTAATATGCTACTGATGATCGACAACTATGATTCCTTTACCTACAACCTGGTGCAGTATTTTTTGGAACTGGGAGAAGAGGTGGAGGTCATCCGCAACGATAAGCTGACTCTAGACGATATCGAACAGTTGGCGCCACGACGGCTGGTGATTTCACCCGGCCCCTGCACACCGAACGAGGCGGGGATTTCCGTTGCTGCCATCAAGCGTTTTGCCGGGCAGATACCGATCCTCGGTATCTGCCTCGGCCACCAGTCAATCACTGAAGCTTTCGGCGGCGATGTCGTGCGGGCCGATCGTTTGATGCACGGTAAAACCAGCCCGATCCTACACGACGGCAGCGGCATCTTTAAAGATATCCCGAGTCCCTTTACCGCAACCCGCTACCACTCGCTGATCGCCAAACGGGAGACCTTCCCCAACTGTCTGCGCATGACTGCCTGGACTGAAGAGCAGGAAATCATGGGTTTGCAGCATGTCGACCTGCCGGTCTGGGGAATGCAGTTCCATCCCGAATCGATCCTCACGACGGCGGGGATGCAGTTGCTGAATAATTTTCTTGAACTGACCTGAAAATGTAGGGGCGCACCTCTGTGTGCGCCCTGAAGTTCGGGCAGCCACATGGGGCTTGCTCCTACGACATGGGGCTTGCTCCTACGAGGTTGTTGATATGATCAAAGAAGCGATTGCCAAGCTGGTTGAGCGGCAGGATCTGAGCGAATCGGAAATGATCGGAGCGATGAACCAAATCATGGGCGGTGAAGCAACACCGGCCCAAATTGGCTCTTTCATCACCGCGTTGCGGATGAAAGGGGAAACGATTCCCGAGATTGTTGGCGCCGCGCGGGTCATGCGCGCGCATGCCACACCGATTCGGGTTGGCGCAGTGGTCGATATCGATCGCGATGAGATCAACGTCGAGCGGGAAACCATCATCGATACCTGCGGGACCGGCGGCAGCGGGACCAGGAGTTTCAATATTTCGACCACAGTGGCGCTTGCGGTGGCCGCCTGTGGGGGCAAAGTTGCCAAGCATGGCAACCGCAGCATCACCTCCTCCTGCGGCAGTGCCGATGTGCTGGAAAAACTCGGCGTCAATCTTGATATCCCACCGGAGCAGGTCGGTCATTGTGTGGAGAAAATCGGCATCGGTTTTCTCTTTGCACCGGCGCTGCACGGAGCGATGAAGTACGCCATCGGCCCGCGGCGCGAAATCGGCATCCGGACTATTTTCAATGTGCTCGGGCCATTGACCAATCCGGCCGGTGCCGATCGCCAGGTGCTCGGGGTATATAAAGAAGAGCTGGTTGAACCTTTGGCCAAGGTGCTGCTCCGTCTCGGCTGTCGGCGCGGTTTTGTCGTGCACGGCAGTGACGGCATGGACGAAATCACCCTGACCGGGCCGACCCTGGTGGCGGCGATCAGTGGCGGGGCGATTGAAGTGCAGACCATCGAACCGCAGCAATTCGGTTTCGAATGCTGCCGGCTTGAAGAGTTGCAGGGGGGCGATGCCGAACAGAATGCCGCCATTGTCAAAGCGATCCTCGCCGGAGAAAAGGGGCCGAAGCGGGATATCGTGGTGCTCAACGGTGCCTATGCCCTGCTTGCTGCCGGGCTGGCCCC
This sequence comes from Chloroflexota bacterium, assembly GCA_015222355.1. Lineage (GTDB taxonomy): Bacteria > Desulfobacterota > Desulfuromonadia > Desulfuromonadales > Geopsychrobacteraceae > Malonomonas. Next base: position 8,062 of record JADFVC010000380.1, read on the forward strand.
CGGGGTTGACGCCGGGATCGAGCTGCTGCAGAAGGTTCTTGATAACGGCAAGGCGCAGGCAACTCTCGACGCCCTGGTGCGGATGACCAATCAATGATTCTTGATAAGATTTTGCGAACCAAGGTTGAGGAAGTTGCCGCTGCGAAGGAGCGGGAACCGCTTTGCGAGTTGAGTCGTCGGATCGGCGAT
>JADFVC010000381.1 GCA_015222355.1 Chloroflexota bacterium
CTCAGCGGCAACAATTTCCCCCTGTTTAATAAGGGATGGCCCTGGTTGTCATGCACCCCCGGCAAAGCCGGGGGTGCATGACAACAACAGCATTTTAGCATCATGTCAATAAAACACCTTGAAATATCAACCAGATGGAATTGTCCAATTAAACAACAGTGTAGTTTCAGTAAATTAAACAACTGACCGTTAAAACCAAACAACTCATTAGGTAACAGTTCCAGGAAGCTTTCTCAGCGTAAAGTCTGCTATAATTCCGATTGGCACATAAGGAAACCGTCTTCAGCCCCCAATGGAAACACCTATGAAACTTTTTTTTGCAGCAATCGGCCTCTGTCTGGCACTTTCCCTGCCAACCCTGCCAAGCATTGCGCACGAGCTTGATGTCCTCACTCTCATTACCGAGGAATACCCTCCTTTCAACTATACAAAAGATGACATCAGGCAAGGCATTGCCTCGGACTTGTTGATTGAGATGTTTGCTGTCAACGGTTCCCTGAAAAGCCACGCGGATATCGCCTCACTCCCTTGGGCCCGTGGTTACCAGATCGCCAAATCAACCAAAAACATTCTGTTTTACAGCGTGACCAGAACAGCAGAGCGGGAAAATGATTTCCAATGGGTCGGTCCGATTATCGAATCGGAAATCGCCCTGATAGGAAAAAAATCAGCAAATATTCACCTGGACAATATCGAACAGCTCAGGCAAAGCGATTTACGCATTGGTGTCGTCCTGGAAGATATCGGCCATCAACTGTTGAAAAGCCGAGGCATTGACAACAAGCAGATTTACCCATTAAACCAGGGAAAACAGTTAGTCCGGATGCTCGTAGAAGGCCGGGTTGACCTGATCGCCTATGGCAAACTGGTGGCTTGCTGGACTCTGAACAATATGGGTGAAAATACAGACGAATACTCTCCTGTCTACTGCCTGAAAAAAGCCCCCTACTACTACGCCCTCAGCCTGGATGTGGACGAACAACTCGTCAAGCAACTGCAATCAGCCCTGGACCAGCTGAAAAACGATCAACGGATCGAAAAACTGACCCAAGAGTATCTGACCAAATGCCCCTGTGAACATCCGGACCCTTAACCCTCCTTCCACTCAGAACACCGCTTTTTCTTTTTGTCGAGACCATCTATCTTTAACAGGTCATAAATTCCTTGACAATCTATTTTAAACATTGTTTAAAATAGTGTTTAATTATGACTGAAAAAGACCAAAACATCTCTGCCCGAGAACGCATTCTCAGTGTTGCCGAAAAAATCTTTCTCGAGGAAGGATTTGACCGGGTCAGCGTTCGCGACCTGACGACCGCCGCCGGGGTCAATCTGGCCCTGGTCAACTATTACTTCGGCGGCAAACGCAATCTTTATCTTGAAGTTTTACGCCGAAAATTCAGCAGTTACGCTGAAATGAAATGTCTGTCTCTGCGCCGGGAGTTTTCTGAAATGGTTCCACCCGACCTGAGAGGGATCATTGCCATTTACGTTATGAGCTACCTCGGCAGCGATCAAAGTTTGCTGGCGACGCAAAACTTTCATGCTTTAATCACCCGACAACTGGCCGAAGACAAAGACGCCGTGCGGTTACTGCTGCAAGAGCTGGTTACGCCTGTACAGCAATTATTGAAGGACGAAATCAAACAAGTTTGTCCGGATCTGTCGGAGAGCAAGATTTCCTTTTGCATCAGCAGTATTACCGGTCAAATTTTCCACTACATTCGCTGCCCGGAATCCTTCGGTATTCTCGCCGAAACCAGTGAATCCGCGAGTCATCGTGAAGAAATTGCCCAACATATCATTGAATTTTCGCTCAAAGGGATCCAAAAGGAGACAATATGCGACTACATCCCTTAAAAATGTTTCTTTGCTATTTATTCCTGGCAAGCATACCGACTACTTCCGGATTTGCCGCCGAGGACAAAAAGCCCCAAGGGCCGCCGCCGATGCTGGTGGAAGTCGGGGAAATTGTCCATGGCAAGGCCCAACCGATGATTGAACTGGTCGGCAGTGTCCGTTACGGGCGCGTGTCCAGAGTGTCTGCAGAAGTCTCCGGGATTGTCGAAGAGATCAACTTCAAAGAAGGAGAACGGGTCGAAGCCGGGCAAATACTGCTGAAGCTGCGCAGCGCCCTGTTAACAACCAGCGTTGCCGGAACCCGGGCAAACCACCAACAGGCCTTGCACGAGCTGGAACGGGCCCGCAAGGATCTACAACGGATCAAAGCCCTGTACAAGGAAAAATCGGTCTCTGAATCTCTCTACGATGACATCCATTACAGGGTGCTCAGTCTGGAACAACGCGCTGCCGCACTCAAAGCATCCCTCGATCGCCAACGGCTGGAATTGCAGAAAACCCGGATTCCCGCCCCCTTCAGCGGGCTGGTGCAGAGCAAGTTGACGGAGCAGGGGGAATGGGTCAATACCGGCGGGCAGATTGCGGTGATTGCCGATAACCTGGACCTCGAAATCCATATTGATGTCCCCCACCATCTACTCAGCTACCTGCAGCCGGAACGTGAGCTTTCCGTGCGTAGCGGCGGCAATAATTATCACGCCCGCTTCATCCATTTCATCCCCCAAGGGGATGAGGCCACCCGCACCTTCGCCGTCAAACTGAAATTGAAAAATGCCACAGAGTTGATTGAGGGGATGGAGGCCCATGCCCGGCTGCCCAACGGACCGGGAATCGAAGGGTTGCTGGTTCCACGCGATGCAGTGATCAAACAATTCGGCGGGGATGTGCTGTTCATTGCTGCTGCGGGCAAAGCGAAAATGATCCCGGTAAAAATTCTCGGTTACCAGGGAATGCAGGTCGCCGTTGCCGGACCGGGGCTGACAGCAGAAGCCCGGGTCGTTGTCAAAGGGAACGAGCGCATCCGCGACGGACAGGCAATTCGGTTTTAACCTGCAAGGGCGATCACAAGGATCGCCCCTACCGACATCTTAATCGGGATTTTCTATGGATATCATCCGTTTTTCCATCCTCAAACCGGTCACGGTGCTGGCCGGTATCATCATGCTGCTGATGTTCGGGGTGATCAGCCTCAACCAGCTCCCCTACCAGCTCAGCCCGACGGTCATCAAGCCGGAAATCCAGGTGACCACCACCTGGCGCGGTGCCACCCCCTACGAAATTGAGCGGGAGATCATCGAGGAACAGGAAAATACCCTGAAGGGACTGCCCGACCTGATCGAAATGGAAAGTGAAGCACGCAACGGGCGCGGCAGTGTGACCCTGCACTTCAAGGTCGGAACCAGTGTTGAAGAGGCACTGCTGCGGGTTTCCAACAAGATCAACGAGGTTCCCACCTACCCTTCCGGGGTCGACAACCCGGTAGTCAACGCATCCGGTGCCACCGCCTCGCCGGTCATCTGGATTATGCTGAAGACCGTCGCGGGGAATGAACGCCCGGTCCAGAGC
>JADFVC010000382.1 GCA_015222355.1 Chloroflexota bacterium
AGGGAGATCACGCCCAAGTCAATTGTGACGCAGGCCAAAACTGCCGGTTGTGCCTCCATCGCCTACACCTATACCGAGCCGACCATCTTCTTTGAATATGCCTACGATACCGCGAAATTGGCCAGTGCCGAGGGGATCAAGAATGTCTTTGTCACCAACGGCTATACCAGTGCCGAGGCGTTGCAGACGATTGCCCCCTATCTGGATGCCGCCAATGTCGACCTGAAGGCGTTCAATGAGGATTTCTACCATAAAATCTGCGGGGCGAAACTGCAGCCGGTGCTCGATACGATCCGCCTTTACAAGGAGTTGGGGATCTGGGTGGAGGTGACGACCCTGATTATCCCCGGTTACAACGATAACGAAAAGGAACTGCAGGCGATCGCCGAGTTTATCATGAGCGTCGGCGAGGAGATCCCCTGGCACGTGACCGCTTTTTATCCCACCTATAAACTGCTCGATGCTCCCCGCACTTCGGCGAAAATCCTGCGCCGCGCCCGCCAGATCGGTAAAGACGCCGGGCTGCGCTATGTCTACGAAGGGAATATCCCCGGCGAGGGAGGGGAAAACAGCTACTGCTACGCTTGCGGCGAACTGCTGATCGAGCGCCACGGCTTTGCGATCCGGGAAAACCGGATTGAAAATGGCCGCTGTCACTCCTGTGCCGCAGCTATCGACGGGGTGGGGCTGTAGTTCCGGGTGATGATTGTCGCCCGTGCGATCTGTTGAAAACCAAGGTCCGGCAGTCTCCTAGGAGGCTGTCGGACTATCCATGAGCCAGCTGCAAATCCGGCTGATTGGCCCATATTTAAGCTCCTTTTCAGCCCATAGCTATGGCTATGCGCTTTCAAACGAGTCCAAATCTGGCCTCAAACTTCCAAATTTTCGCTTCGGCCCGGATAGTCCGGCAGCCTCCTGGCGGTGTTTTTAATCTTTTTAACGGTTGTCCTGTATTGACTTCAGGTGGCTAAATAGGTTACCCAAGGCAGACGTTTTTTTCGATTGCTCAGCCAGCTCATGATTTTTTGTGGGTGCCTCTTATTTGTGCCGGCAACAGCTTTGCAGACAGCAGGAACCGCTCTGGATTCATTGCTGCTTTTCAAGCCGTTTCCTTTTTTATTTCGAGTTTTACAACACGCCGAAATAACTTTCATTCAGTTCATATAAACCTGATGGTTCGAGAGATTTAAGCCGATGAACACCAAGCGTTTTGTCAAAAGTGACCTTTGCCCCGAATTAACTGAAGTCCCCCCACTGGGATTGGATGGTGCCACGCTGGCGCGGGCGTTCCGCCATTATTACACCAATCATCTCGACCGCGATAAAAACTGTCATCTGTTGCATTATGCCTATGAGGCACTGGCCCTGGTGGTGCGCGACCGCTTGATGGAGCGCTGGAAGAAAACCCGTTACGCCTACGAAGAGAGCGATTGCAAGCGGGCCTATTACCTCTCTCTGGAGTTCCTGATGGGTCGGGCCCTGGGGAATTCAATACTTAATCTGGGAGTCATGGATGAAATCGCCGAGGCACTGAATAAAATCTTTCTCGATTTTGAAGAAATGGCTGATGTCGAACGGGATGCTGGACTGGGCAACGGTGGTCTGGGCCGATTGGCGGCCTGCTTTCTCGATAGTTGTGCCACCCTGCAGTTGCCGGTGCAGGGGTACGGTATCCGTTACGAATACGGGATGTTTCGCCAGCGTATCAAAGATGGTTATCAGCTGGAGGAACCGGATCACTGGCTGGGTGTGGTAAATCGCTGGGAGATCGAGCGTCCCGAGTACCAACAGCGGATCAAGTTTGGCGGCCGTAGCGAATTTTACGCAGATGACAACGGAAAGCTCCGGGCACGCTGGGTTGATACTCGCGATGTTATGGCGGTGCCCCATGATGTCCCCATTCCCGGTTATCAAAACGGTACGGTGAATACCCTGCGTTTGTGGAAGGCTGCCGCGACAGCTGAATTTGACCTGGGCGAATTTAATTCCGGTGACTATCCGGGTTCAGTGGCAGCAAAAAATGCGGCGGAGAAGATCACCATGGTGCTCTATCCGAATGACGCCAGTGAAAACGGTAAAGATTTGCGTTTGCGCCAGCAGTACTTTCTCGCCTCGGCCAGCTTGCAGGATGTGCTTGAAAAGTGGGTGACAATTAAAGGCTCCGAGTTTAGTAATTTTGCTGAGAAAAACTGTTTTCAGCTCAACGACACCCATCCCAGTTGCGCGGTCGCCGAACTGATGCGCCTGCTGCTGGATGAACAGGGGCTGGGCTGGGACGAAGCCTGGGAGATTACCCGCGGCACCATGGCTTACACCAATCACACCCTGTTGCCGGAAGCGCTGGAAAAATGGTCGGTGCGCATGTTCGAACAGCTGTTGCCGCGGCTGCTCGATATCATCTACGAGATCAACGCCCGCTTCCTCAAAGAAGTGGCTCACCGCTGGCCCGGTGATATGG
>JADFVC010000383.1 GCA_015222355.1 Chloroflexota bacterium
CTATATTACTGCCCTGGCTCTGCTGGGTTCCTCGCTGGAGAAGTTTGCGACCGAAATCCGCAACCTTCAGCGCACCGAGATTGGCGAGATGGCCGAAGGATTCACGAAGGGACAAAAAGGCTCCTCGGCCATGCCGCACAAGAAAAACCCGATCACCGCCGAGCGGATTACTGGCATTGCCCGACTTTTACGCGGGTACGCACTTTCAGCGATGGAAAACATTCCGCTGTGGCATGAACGGGATATCGCCCATTCATCGGTGGAACGCATTATCATTCCGGACACCACCATTATCGCTGACTACGCCCTGCATAAGTTTATCGAACTGCTTCGCGGGCTGGTGATTAACGAGAAGCGAATGCTGGAAAACATCTTCTATCGCGGCGGGCTGGTCTTTTCGCAGCGGCTGTTGCTCAAGCTGACCGATCCGGTCGGCTCTCGTGAGAAAGCTTATCGCCTCGTTCAGAAGCACGGCCTGGCCGCGGCGGAAGGGAAAGGGCTGTTTAGGGAACTGGTTAAAAGCGACAGGGAAATCCGTCAGTATCTCTCGGAAGCGGAAATAGACAGTTGCTTTGACCTGGGTTATTACACTAAGCATGTTGACAAAATTTTCAAACGGGTTTTTGGGAAATGATTGCGCGCCAAGGGCTGCCGTTTATTGTCGTCGGACTGGCGGTCACCGCCATACTGGTCGCGGCGTCGCTGCGATGGGACAGTTGGTGGTTGTTTAGCGCCGGCGCCCTGCTGGCCCTGTTGACGCTCTTTACGATCTTCTTCTTTCGCGATCCACCACGCCGTGTCATAGCTGAACCGAACGTCCTGCTTGCTCCCGCCGATGGTAAAATTGTCAGCATAGATACATTGGAGAACCATCCATACGTTGGGGGACGTGCTGTCAAGATTTCCATCTTTATGTCAATCCTTAATACCCACATCAACCGCATTCCCACCTCTGGTACGATTGATTATGTGCAATACAATCCGGGAAAGTTCTTTGCCGCTTTCAAGGACAAAGCCTCTCACCTAAATGAGCAAACTGAGATTGGTATAATCTCACAAGCTGGTTATAAGATTGTCGTCAAGCAAATCGCCGGGCTGATCGCACGCCGCATCGTGTGCAAACTAAGTGAGGGGGAATCTGTGTCAGTCGGGAATAGGTTTGGTATGATTTGCTTTGGTTCACGTGCTGACCTGTTGGTTCCGGCTGACAGCGACCTGCAAGTGCACATGGGTGATCACGTCAAAGGCGGCCTGACTGTTATCGGACACCTACCATCCAGAAGGCCGCACACGGCGCCGGCGGAAGCCGCCAAGGGAGAAAATGCCGAGCTATAGGGGTATATTCCCGGGCACATTTACCATGGGTAATGTGGTCTGCGGGTTTCTGGCTATTTTGTCGGCCTTTGAGGGGAATATTACCACCGCCTGCTGGTTTGTTATTCTGGCGGGATTTCTCGATGCCCTCGACGGTAAGGTAGCCCGTCTGAGCGGCGGAACATCGCAGTTCGGCATTGAACTGGACTCCCTGGCTGATTTTCTCTCGTTTGGTATTGCCCCGGCGGTCATAGTCCATTCCATCAAACTCAGTTCGCTGGGCAAGTGGGGCTGGGTAATCTCTGTTATTTATATTATGGCCTCCGCTTATCGTTTAGCGCGGTTTAACCTTCTGGCCGACACGGAGGAAAAAAAGGACTTCCTGGGCCTACCCGTCCCCGCCGCGGCTGTCACTCTGGTCTCGTTTGTTATATTCTCTTACAACTTGTGGGACGGCCTCAGGTTCGGCGAAGTGCTGGTTTCGATGATTATCCTCTTCGCCTTTCTGATGGTCTCCCAGGTACAGTACGACACCTTCCCGGAGCGTTTTGATACTAAGCAGAATCGGATCAAGCTGGCCGTTCTTTTAGGAGCCGCCGTGATGGTAATTTTCAGGCCGAGACTGTTGTTGTTTCCGGTTTTGGCATCGTATATATTGTTTGGGATGGTATGTGAACTCTACCGTTTGTTTTATGTGGGCGTCGGCAAGGTGACCGGCCGCCCGAACAGAAATCGCAAATCAGGTGGGGGAGACGGAGATGAATAACAACCGAAAAGCCATTGTCTATGTGCGTCTGAAGGACGGCGTTCTGGACCCGCAGGGGGTAACGATCCACAAAGCTCTGACTCAGATGGGGTATGAGGATTTTCTCTCCGTTCGATCGGGCCGATTTTTTGAGTTGGAAATCAAGGGCGATACTGCCGACATTGACCGCAAAATAGATGAGATCTGCTCGAAACTGCTGGCCAACCCGGTAATTGAGAAATACTCGGTGGAGAAAGTCAAGTGAAGTTCGGAGTGGTGACATTTCCCGGCTCCAACTGCGACTACGATGCTTACACCGCCGCCAAGCACGTGCTGCAGGAGGAAGTGGAATTCCTCTGGCATAAGTCGGAGGACCTTCTTGGCAGCGACGTGGTGATACTTCCCGGTGGATTTTCGTACCGCGACTACCTGCGGGCGGGGGCGATTGCCAGGTTTTCGCCGATCATCGGGCAGGTCGTCCAGTTTGCCCGATCTGGCGGGATTGTGGTCGGCATTTGCAACGGCTTTCAAGTCCTGACGGAGTGCGGCCTTCTCCCCGGCGCGCTGATGCGCAACTCTCACTTGCGTTTTAGTTGCAAGTACGTCTACCTGCGGGTCGAAAACAACGCCACCCGCTTTACC
>JADFVC010000384.1 GCA_015222355.1 Chloroflexota bacterium
AATTGTTCGGCAAAGGGATGCTGGGCCAGATCCTTGGTAAGGGAGAACGGAGTGTGGTCGCGGTTCAGACCGGCACTCTGGCGAATGCATTGTTGTTTGAACTGCAAAGATATACGCACATGGTAAGGGAGAATTGATGGGCAAGTTAAGGGTATACGAACTGGCGAAAGATCTTGGGATCGAAAATAAGGAGCTGCTGGCCAAGCTTGCTGATGCTGGGGTTGAAGTGGCATCCCATGCAAGTTCTCTGAGCGATGAAGATCTGCAGAAATTTAAGGCATCCAACAATCCGCCGGAGGAGAAGATCGAGGAAGCGCAGATCAAGCCTGGACTGATACGTCGTCGTCGTACCATTGTGCACAAACCCGTTGAGGAGCCGGTTGCTGCCGAACCTTTGCTTGAAGAAGCTGAAGCGGTCATTGTGTCAACCCTCGTTGAGACTCCTGCCGAAGAAGCTGAGCCTGCCGCAGAGACCGTTCCGGAAACTCTGGCAGAAGAGGTTGCTATTGCAGAGCCAGTTAAGGAAGAAACACCAGAAGAACCGGTCGCGGTAGAACCTCCAACAGTGAAAACCCCTGTCGAAGAGGTACCAGCCGCTGAGAAACCTGTTGTAGAAGAGTTGAAACCTGTTGCTGCTGAGAAAAAACCACAGAAAAAACCGGCGGAGAAAGTAACTGCAAATAAGGCTAAAATTCTTGGTCGGGTTGAGTTGCCGGCCAAGCGCCCAGCGGCAAAACCACAAGATCGCCAGCGCGGTCGTAATGGAGACCGACCAGCTCGTCCGGAACGGCCACCCCGGCAACCTGCTGCCCCGGCAAAAGGTCGAAAGCGTGTTGATGTCGTTCCCGTTGCGCCAATGGCACAGCCTGTTCCGGAAAAAGAGGGGCGCAACAAGAAACGTAAAAAAGATCGCCGCACCGACCAGGATAGAGGGGGGCAGGACGGGCGCGTATCACGGCGCGGCCGACGCGTTGAAGTTTTTGAACCCAGTCGTATGGGTGGGAAAAAGAGACGTGGTGGCAAACCGTCGAAACAGTCGAAACGAACAGAAGTTACCATCAGCAAGGCGATCAAGAGGATTATCCGCATCAGTGACTCGATCACTGTCGGAGAACTTGCCAAAAGGATGGGTGTCAAGGCCAACGCACTGATTGCCGAGTTGATGCGCCAGGGAACGATGGTCACGATCAACCACCCACTCGATTATGAATCCGCCGCTGTGCTGGCCTCTGAGTTTAATTATGAGGTGGAGAATGTCGCTTTCGATGAGGAGACCATTCTCGATGTTGAACAGGTCAAAGAAGCGGAAGATCGTGCCGCTGACCTGGAAACTCGACCACCGGTCGTAACAATCATGGGTCACGTTGACCATGGTAAAACCAGCTTGCTGGATGCGATTCGTGAAGCCAATGTGACTGAAGGTGAAGCTGGAGGCATTACCCAGCATATCGGTGCCTATGATGTCGATCTGGATGGGCGTATAATCACCTTCCTCGACACCCCGGGCCATGAAGCTTTTACCGCCATGCGGGCTCGTGGTGCCAGCGTAACCGACATTGTCGTTCTGGTTGTTGCCGCAGATGATGGCGTTATGCCGCAAACCAAGGAAGCGATCAACCACTCAAAAGCAGCGGGTGTGCCGATTATCATTGCGGTCAATAAGATCGACAAGCCGGATGCTAACCCCGAGCGGGTTAAGCAGGAATTAGCTGAGTTTGAACTGGTTCCGGAAGAGTGGGGCGGTGAGACGATTTTCGTTGAGGTCTCGGCCAAGCAGAAGATCAACATTAATTCCCTGCTTGAGATGATTTTGCTGCAAGCTGAGGTTCTCGAACTGCAGGCCAACCCGAATAAACGGGCGAAAGGTTCCGTTATCGAAGCTCGCCTGGATAAAGGACGTGGGCCGGTTGTCACAGTTCTGGTGCAGGACGGTACTTTGCAAGTCGGTGATGCTATTGTCGCCGGTCAGCACTTTGGCCGGGTGCGTTCGATGGCAGCTGCCAACGGCAACCAGGTTAAGGACGCCGGTCCTTCGTTCCCGGTTGAGGTGACTGGTCTTGGCGGGGTTCCTAATGCGGGTGAAAGTTTCCATGCCGTTGAAAATGAAAAAGCTGCCAAGGAAGTTTCCCAACATCGCCAGCAGAAACAGCGTGAAATTGATCTTTCCAAGAGCAGCAAGCTCTCGCTTGAGCAACTGTTCGCCAAAATGCAGGAAGGTGTTGTTGAAGAACTGCCGGTTATTATTAAGGCCGATGTCCAGGGTTCTGTTGAAGCTGTGCGTGATGCCTTGCAGAAACTTTCTACCGATTCCTGTCGTCTGAACGTCATCCATACCGGTGTTGGCGGTATTTCCGAGAGTGACGTGACCCTGGCAACGGCTTCCAGTTCCATTGTGCTTGGTTTTAATGTTCGTCCGGAAACCAAGGCAAAGGCCTTGGCTGAAACCGAAAAGGTTGACATCCGACTCTACAGCGTCATTTACGATGCCGTTAACGATATTCGTGATGCGATGGAAGGTCTGCTGGCACCGACGCTGAAGGAGAAGGAGCTCGGCCGTGTTGAGGTCCGCGAAACCTTCCATGTCTCGCGGGTCGGAACGATCGCCGGCTGTTATGTCCTTGATGGGAAAATTGTCCGCAACGCCCAGACCCGTCTGGTGCGGGACAATGTTGTCGTTTGGGAAGGGAAACTCAGCTCTCTCAAACGCTTCAAAGATGATGTCAAAGAGGTGACCAGCGGTTACGAATGCGGTATCGGACTGGAGAATTACAATGATATCAAGGTCGGCGATATCATCGAAGCTTTTGAGATCGAAGAGGTGAAAACTTCCCTTTAAAGTACTGGGGCTTGGGGAGCTATGGTTGTCGGGGTCTTAAGATTGGAGCTACGGTTGTTTGCGGTCCACAGCCTCAAACAGAAACGTTCTCAGGTCAGTCGAGTTCTCAGTCGTCTGCGTTCCCGTTATCCAATTTCCGTTGCTGAAGTTGGTTATCAGGATCTGTATCAGCGTGCCCTGCTCGGCATCAGTATGACGGCATGTACCGAGGCACAGGTTGCCTCGGTGTTTAGAAAATTGGAAGATGAAATTTACACCCTTGGTATTGCAGAGTTATTGGATACAGATATTGAATATCTGCATTACGGAGAAGAGATCCATTGAGTAGTTTTCGTCCTGAACGGGTGGCAGAACAGATTCACAAGGAAGTTTGTCACCTGATGATGCATGGCATCAAAGATCCCCGCGTTTCTTCCGTGACCATTACCGGCGTGAAAGTTACCCGCGATCTCAGCCTGGCGCGAATTTATTTTTCCGTCAGCGATGAAGTCAATGAGCGTAAAGATGCGGAACGCGGGTTGAAAAGTGTCACACCCTATGTCCGTCGACGGCTTGGTCAAGTCATGCAGCTGCGATCAATACCGGAAATCCGCTTCGCGTATGATTCTTCCATTAGTTATGGGCAGAAGATTGATGATTTGCTGCGCCAAGTACAGAATGATTTAATAGATGATCCAGCAGATAGTTGAACAAATTGAATTTAACCAGCGCTTTCTGATTGTATCCCATGTGAATCCCGACGGCGATGCTATAGGTTCGACCCTGGGTCTCGCCAATGCTCTACGTGAAATGGGCAAGGATGTAGTCGCTGTCAATGTGGATGGCGTGCCGCAGATCATGCAATTCCTGTCGGGGCATGAACAGATTGTACAAACCCTCGCAGTAAATGAGACGTTTGATGTCGCTTTTGTGCTGGATGCCGGAGATCTGACCCGTGCCGGAATTCCCGCCGAAAAGCATTGCCGGACGCTCATCAACATAGACCATCATCCCCACTCTGATTTTGGTGATATCTGCTATCTGGATACTTCAGCCAGCGCAACCGCAATTCTGATTGATCGCATTCTCAATGCTTGCCAATACCAGATGAGTCTCGCTGTTGCAAAATGTCTTTATCTGGGGATACTTTCCGATACTGGTTCCTTTCGTTACTCCAGTACCAACCCGGAGGCCTTTGCCGTTGCCGGTCGACTTGTCGGGCTGGGGATCGATCCCTGGGATGTTGCCTGTTACTTGTACGAAAGTCTTGCTCCTGAGCGGATGAGGTTACTCGGTTTGGTGCTGCCGTCCCTGGAAATTTCACCCTGTGGGCGCTATGCGTCTGTTACCATGACGAATGAAATCCTCAAACAATCCGGAGCCGCTGAGGAACACACCGATGGATTTGTGAATTATCCACGGGCCATTCGCGGTGTCGAAGTTGCTTTCTTTCTCAGGCAGATCGGCCCGGACAGTTTTAAGATCAGTTTCCGTTCCCGCGGAAATATAGATGTCGGCACCTTGGCGCGTAAACTTGGCGGCGGTGGTCATCACAATGCCGCTGGTGCCGAAATTACCGGAGCCTTGGAAGATGCCAGAGCAACCGTCTCTCGCCTGCTTGATCAATTACTGAACTGAAAATTGGTGCACGGATTGCTGCTGATAGACAAACCGGCTGGGATGACATCGCACGATGTCGTGCGTCAAGTGCGTCGTATTTGTCATACGCGCAAAGTTGGCCATGCCGGGACCCTTGATCCGCTGGCGACCGGTGTGCTTCTCGTTGCGGTCGGCGACGGTACAAAAATACTCCAATTTTTACTCGCAGATAATAAAAGTTATCGTGCAACTTTCAAGTTGGGGATCACTACCGACACTCTCGATGCAGAGGGGCAGGTTCTGCAAAAAAGAGCTGTTGCAGAAGGTTCACTCGCTCAGTTGGAAACTGTTTGTGAGCAATTTCGCGGGGCTATCGAACAGATTCCGCCGATGTATTCGGCATTGAAAAAAAATGGTGTGCCACTCTATAAATTTGCCCGGCGCGGTGAAGTGGTCAAACGGGAACCCCGGCAAGTGACCATCAGCCGTCTGGAGATTTTGCAAACCGACTTTCCGGATATCACTATTGAGGTCGATTGTTCAAAGGGGACTTATATCCGTTCATTGGTTGCTGATATCGGTGAAGCCCTGGGTTGTGGGGCGCACTTGACAGCGTTGAGAAGATTGAAAAGCGGAGCATTTTCAATCAACGATTGTGCATCCTTAGAGCAGCTGCAGCCGGTCAATGATTCCACTCCGCAACTTTTGACCCTGGATCAGGCCTTGTTCGATTATCCGGCTGTACAGCTTGACGAAACGGCAGCCAAGGCACTCACCTGCGGTGTTCCCCCGCGACTTGAGCAGGTCGACATTATTGGCCATATCGAAGTTGGTCAGGTTGTACGTTTACGAGCAGCGGAAACTTTAGCTGCTATGGCACGTTTCGCACCTCATCGGTTAAGAGAAAAACGTGGAGATTTTGAATTGATCAGGGTTTTTGTCGGTCAATGAGTTCCACTTGATTATTCTTTACAGAGCAACCTAACTGTGGTAGATAGCGTAGGTTCAAGTATCTATCAAAACAGCCACGCCACTGGCTTTATTGAAAACTTAAAAAGGAGATCGCAGTGTTCGCTACAGAACGTAAACAGGAAATTATCAACGAGTATAAACGTCATGAGGGCGACACCGGTTCTCCGGAAGTTCAGGTTGCACTTCTGACCGCACGGATTACTTACCTGACGGAACACTTCAAAACCCATAAAAAGGATCATCATTCCCGTCGTGGGTTGCTGAAGATGGTTGGTCAGCGTCGTCGGTTGCTTGACTACCTGATCAAACAGGACGTCGAGCGTTACCGGACGATTATTAAAGCTCTCGGGATCCGCCGCTAAAAAAAAGCAGCATGTCCATTGGGTATGCTGCTTTTCTCTTTTAACCGTCGTGGCTCTGGAGGCTGTCCGGAGAGAATGTCTGCTCAGAGCAGCAGGATTGTCTCAGGCCAACCTCCACCAGCTATTTTTTTTATCAGGCTAGATAGAGTTTCCAGATGGCTGGAAGCTGCTAACAAGGAGTAATGGATGGCCTATCATAAGGTAGAAGTAACATTCAACGGACAACCGTTGACCATTGAAACCGGCAAAGTTGCCCGTCAGGCCGACGGTGCAGTTATTGTCACTTACGGTGAAACCATGGTGCTCTGCACTGTGGTTTCGGCCAGAAAAATGCGCGAAGGACAGGATTTCTTTCCCCTAACCGTTAACTACGCGGAAAAATTCTATTCAGCAGGTAAAATTCCTGGTTCTTTCTTCCGTCGGGAGCGTGGTACCACCGAGCGTGAGACCTTGATCTGTCGCCTGATCGACCGTCCGATGCGGCCGCTCTTCCCGAAGGGCTACATGTTCGAAACCCAGATTATGCCGTCGGTGATATCCGCTGACCTGGTCAATGACCCTGACACTTTGGCGATGGTTGCTGCCTCGGCTTCGGTCGCGGTTTCCGACATTCCATTTGAAGGTCCGATTGCCGCTGTTCGCGTCGGTCGCGTTGACGGTCAGTTTGTCGCTAACCCGACCAACGAACAGATCGAAGAGAGTGATGTCGAGATCATTGTTTCGGGTTCCAAGGATGCCGTGATGATGGTTGAGGGTGAGTCGAATTTCCTCTCGGAAGCGGACATGCTGGATGCTATCTTCTTCGGCCACGAAGCACTTCAGCCGTTGATTGCTGTTCAGGAAAAACTGGCCAAATTGGTCGGTAAGGAAAAGCGTGTATTTGAAGTCGCTCAGACTGATGAACACCTTGTGACCAAAGTCACTGAACTGGCTGAGCCAAAAGTTGTTGATGCAGTCAAAATTCAGAGCAAGCAGGATCGTTATGCGGCACTGGGTGATATCCGTGCTGAAGTTAAGGAACATCTGGCTGAAATCTACGAAGGGCGCGAAGGGGAAATTTCCGCAGCTCTTGGTTCGGTGGAAAAGAGAGTTGTTCGCCTGATGGTCGCCAAAGACCGGATCCGGATTGACGGTCGCGACATGACCACTATCCGCCCGATCAGCTGTGAAGTCGGCGTGCTGCCGCGCGCCCACGGTAGTGCTCTGTTTACCCGCGGTGAAACACAGGCATTGGTTGCCGCCACGCTGGGTACCAGGACTGACGAGCAGCGTATGGACAATGTCCAGGGGATGGATTTCAAGAAGTTCATGCTCCATTACAACTTCCCGCCGTTCTGCGTTGGTGAAACCAGTATGCGCCTCTTTCCGGGCCGGCGTGAGATCGGTCACGGTATGCTCGCCGAGCGCAGTGCCGCACAAATTCTGCCGAAACACGAAGACTTCCCCTACACCATTCGGGTCGTCTCTGATGTCCTTGAGTCAAATGGGTCTTCCTCTATGGCTTCGGTCTGTGGAGCCTCCCTGTCGCTGATGGATGCCGGTGTGCCGGTCTCCGAAGCGATCGCCGGGATTGCCATGGGTCTGATCAAGGAAGGCGATGATGTTGCTATCCTGTCCGATATCCTCGGTGATGAGGATCATCTGGGTGATATGGACTTCAAGGTGACCGGTTCGGCAAAGGGTATCACTGCGTTGCAGATGGATATCAAAATCACCGGTGTGACCAAGGAAATTATGCAGCAGGCGCTGGAACAGGCCCATGAAGGTCGTATTCACATCCTCGGTGAAATGGCCAAGGCGCTCGACGCACCACGCCCCGAGCTTTCCCCGCATGCGCCGCAGATTACCAGCATCAAGGTTAAGCAGGATCAGGTTCGTACTGTTATCGGTTCCGGTGGCAAAAATATCCGCGGCATCATTGAGGTGACCGGTTGTGCCAT
>JADFVC010000385.1 GCA_015222355.1 Chloroflexota bacterium
ACCGATCAAACTGGCGGCATAACCCCAATGGTTTTCCACCTTATTTACGCCGCCGACCTGTCCGAACAACCGGAGCCATCTCTTAGAGAAAGAAAAACTTATGCGTTTGTCAGATAATTTTGGTCGAAAAATTAACTATTTACGACTGTCCGTAACTGACCGTTGCAATATGCGTTGTGTTTACTGTATGCCCGCTGACGGGAACGACAAACTGGGACATGCCGAAATACTAAGTTACGAACAATTCTTACTGATTGCCGAAGCGGCTGTTTCTCTTGGAATTGAAAAAATACGCGTAACGGGTGGTGAACCTTTGGTTAGAACCGGGATTGTTTCGTTTCTGGAACAACTGGCAAATATTTCAGGATTAGAGCAGCTAGTTTTGACAACCAATGGAGTGCTTCTGCCAGAGATGGCGCAGATGTTGAAAGATGTGGGGGTGCAGCGTCTCAATATCAGCCTTGATTCACTACAGCCGGAAATGTTCACTCGATTGACCCGGCGGGATCTGTTGCCCCAAGTGCTGGCCGGGATTGCTGCTGCTGAAAAAGTCGGGCTTCCCTACAAAATCAATATGGTGGTGATGCGTGGGTTTAACGATAATGAAATTCTCGATTTTGCTAAGTTGACGCAGGAACACGATTGCACCGTGCGGTTTATCGAATATATGCCGGTTCTGAAAGATGAAAATTGGCGTTCGCTGGTTGTCCCCAGCAAGGAAATCCTGCAGCGGTTGAACGATCATTATTGCCTCCATCCAGTGGATCGGGGAGTTTTGGCAGGTCCGGCAGAGGAATTCGCAATTAACGGAGCGCAGGGTCGAATTGGTGTGATCGCACCCTTATCTGGACACTTTTGTCAGGACTGTAACCGAATTCGCATCACTGCCTCGGGAAACGTCAGAACCTGCCTTTTTTCTGATCATAAATTCGATTTAAAACCGCTGCTGATTCCGGGAAATACTGATAATGTTGCCAGTAAACTACAGCAACTGGTTAATGATAAACCCGCCTGTCATACATTAAATTCCCATACGACTGAATATTCCTCATTTTCTATGGCACAAATTGGCGGATAGGTTAGCGCGATAGATCCCAATAGGTTGCCTTTCCCCAAAAGGAACAGAAATGGATATCTCCAAGACAATTGCAGTAATGAAACAGGATCCGGCGTTTGCTGAAAACGTTGGTATGGTCTTGATTCATAACGGGACGGTGCGTGGTTGGTCGCGTGGTGATCATTCTCCGGTTAGCCGAATTGAGGTGGTCGCTGATGAGGATAAGGTCGAGCATATTCGTGGACAGATTGAGCAGATGGAGGGAATTTTCAGGGTTGTGGTAGAATCTCACTCGGGGGTGATGCAACCGGGAGATGATCTGCTGTTTCTGATTGTTGCTGGCGATATCCGTGAGAATGTCAAACCGGCTCTGGCATTATTGCTGGATCGGATCAAGGCAGAAGCGATCAGCAAAAAGGAATTTTAAACTGATCTGGAGTTATTGATGGCCATTCCAATCGTTTCCCTCGATTTTTGCAGCGAACCGGTCAATTTGCACTGTCCTGTTTGTGGACAGCTTATTTTTGCTTTGGGAGTTCATCAGCAAAACTGTCACCATGTTATTTTCCTGGGAGATTCAGCAAGCGGAAGATGGTCGTGGCAGCAAGGGCAATACGCGCAAGAGTTCAATCTGGTGGTGCAGCAGAAATATGCAGAAGTCTGCAAAAATGGTTTTTATGGTTCGCTGGATGACTATATTGCCACAATCGGAGCTGACAAGTCTGCTGCTATCGCCGCAGAGACTACCTCCAGAAAATCGCTTCTTCTTTCCTGCCATCCGGGCGGCCTGTTCGCAGGAAAGCTGTAAACGCCACAGCTTAGCACCGGGAAAACCATCAATGTGAGTTGGTACTCAGCAGCAAATTCCAAACAACTGCGGTAGCAGGAAGCAAGAAGCTTCGACTCGATTTTATCGCCCCCATGCCAAACGGAACCAACGGCGTGAATCACATATTTTGCAGATAGTTGATAACCCCGGGGGATTTTAGCCAAACCAGTTGGACAACCACCAGGGATTGCACACTCTTTACGCAATTGCGAACCAGCGGCCAGACGAATCGTCCCGTCCACGCCATCTCCTCCGACCAGTTGACGGTAAGCAGCATTGACGACGGCGTCAGCCTTCAATCTGAAAACATATCTCCATGAATCACTTCGATACGTTGCAAGGCTCCTCTTGGTTCGACTCAGATGACACAATAAACCCCATCCAAAAATCAAAAAACTTTTCAACAATCTTTCGCATACTCATTGTGGACTGTCCGATACATTTGGTCGAAAAATAATTATTTACGCCTGTCAGGAATGATCGCTGTAATCTGCGTTGTGTCTAAAATAGGCTACCTAAGGCTGAGCGAAGTCAGCCTTAACGGAACTAAACTATCCCAATTTAGAATTGAATCACCCCTTCAACGTAACGTTTTTAACGTTCAGGGAAACGGTTCAAAATTTCTTCCACTTCCGGATCAAACACAGACCAAACTCTCTCTTTCAATTCCGTCATAAATTCAGGTGTGACCAGATTCGGCAGAGTGATATTGGGATTTGGTTTGTTGTAAACTTCTGCGGGCAGGTCGAATTCCTCCTTAGTGTAACCCTGACGAAACTCAAGTGCCATAGCGTGCAGGAAGCAGTGTCGCACTGTCTCCCTGATACTACCGATGGAAACATTTAGACCAAACTCACTTTCTAAGCATTCCACAACCATCTGCGTGGCGATTCCATTGCCAATGTCAAAGAATAAACACAGCCCAAGCAGATTGAACCCAACAATATGCAATTTGTCCTGGGTAATCGCCTTGACCCAAGATTCGATATCGCTTACCCCTTCGCGAGCCAGTATACCGTAGGTCCCCATCGATACGTGTCCCCCGGCAATTGCCCAGCAGTAGCCAGGATTGGTCTCAGGTTGATATGCAGGCAGCTCCAATCCCTTGACATGGTAGGCATAATCGGTCTCACCGGTATTTTGCGAAAGGCGCATGGAACCTTTGCCGACTTCCGGATATTTTCCTCCTCCAGCACCGATGATCAGTTCACAAATCTTGTCGTAATCTCCAAATGTAGCCCCGTTGAGCAATGGCTTTTCCGGGTGGCGTTCATTATAGGACAGAAGATAGGAAATAGTGACCCCCAAGGAGATAGCATCCATGCCGTAGTTGTCGCACAACTGAATCAGACGACCGGCCTGACCAGCTTCGTGAATACCAATGTTAGTACCAAGAAGGTTAACTGGCTCGTAATCAAACTTGGCAATAAATTCGCCCTTGCTGCCATCCTCATTTTTTTCGGAGATATAATTGTGACAGGTGATACCGCAACGGTAGCAGGCGGCCGATTTAATATCGTAATCCTTCTCGACATTCTTACGGGACAGCTTCTCGGGCAGATCATTCCCCTGCGGACGATAATTGTTAAGCGGTACGGCATGGAACGGCTGTAAGGCATCATAAGCGGCCCAAGTGCCGCCGCCACCGCCCCGGCTGATCGGCTGTAGGCGGATCGAACCTCCCCCCTTGACTACATTAATATTAACCTTCTTCACGGCCTCAGCAACCCGCTTGATCTTGTCCGTGCTCTGGGCAACTAAAGCGATCACATTCTTATACCCCATCAGGCTACCCATGCCGCCGCGGCCGGCGAAACGGCATTTGTCCTCTTGCAATTTAAGCTGATGTTCCGTGGACAAGGCCACAGCACCCATGTAATTGTTCTCCCAGTTCTCTCCGGCCTGGCCGATGGCAGCGAAATGAGCGTTGGAATCGTATTCTTTTTGCAAGGTCATGATTTTTTCATGGGTAGAAAGGCCAAGCAGGTGATCCGCTGATTTCATTTCGATTTGCGGACCATCTGGAGTTTCTTTGATCACTACGTAGACCGGTTTATCGGAACGATTTTCAAAAATCAGTTCATCGAGACCGGTCCATTTGAACTTGGCGCCAAATTTACCGCTACCAGTTGACCACATGGCAGCGGGAAGGCCTGCTTGTGATCCTTTGATCGGACTGTATCCAGAAAAGTAGGTGCGCATTCCTGTCATGACACTGCTACCGGTCAAAAGACCAGTATTGATGATCAGGGGATTCTCATCGCAGTAGGCGTTTTTGATATCGCGTTCTGCCAGCATCTGAAAGGAACGCCCGAAACCTCCAAGTACATCTTCGAGGTTATTACAGGGTACATCCTCTGTCTTTTGTTTGCCAGATCGCAGATCAATGGTGCAACGGCGATAGAAAATATGCTCTGGGTGGGCGACCGGATCGGTTGTTTCAATTCTCATAGACTGACTCCTTGGGTTTACTTTGTATTTGGGGCTGTCCTAGATAACTAGCCCATGTGCTCTTTAACAATTTGTTTTAACTGGGATAATTGCTTTTTTGGATCAGGAGTGTTAAATTGCCACTCGCATTCCTTTAAAAAGAGGTCAAAATGCTCTCTCGGAATGCCGTTAAATTTACGCAGATGGCGCTTCGCCTGATTCCAAAAGTTCTCTATTCCATTGATATGATTTCTGCCCTCTGCAAATAACTGTGAGTGATTGATTCGAACATGGTGAAAGTCGCTCACATCAAGTACGTTGTAGCTACGCAGAGAGTCTGTAAATACGATACGGCATCAGAGTGGCCGATTTAACATCAGGGACTATCTTGGTATATACCCGTCCCTTACGCTTCAATATGCCGAAAACAGGGACTTTACCGGCAGCTCCTCGGCCTCGTTTGCCTTTGCGTCTGCCACCAAAGTATGATTCATCAACTTCAATCTCGCCAGAGACCGGTGATTCATCTTCGGCAACCTGGCTGATCAGTTGACGTAGACGATGAAAATAATAGGCAGCCGTGTTGCGATTGACTCCAACTAAAGCTGCTGCAGTTCGGGCTGTAGATCCCGAAACAAAATACTCAAT
>JADFVC010000386.1 GCA_015222355.1 Chloroflexota bacterium
GCCAAGTAATTCGTCGCCAATTCGGTGGGTAAGCCCCTGCACTATTTCTTGGGTCCTTTGCTCTTACCGTTTCCTTTCCCTTTCCCTTTTCCGTTTTCTTTTCCGCCGTTGCTTTCAGGGTGCCAACCAAGATCGCCATTTTTGAGAGTCTTGAATGCATCTGAGCCAGGCTTGATCCCCAGTCTCTTCGCTAAAGCTCCCCACCCTTGTTTCTTATTGGTCTGATATTCATGCAATACTTTCTCGAGTGGTTGCTGTGAGTGGCGTCCCAACCAAAGGCAGAGGGCTGCATCTCCGGGACGATTGACATTTCTCATGACCAGGTCAATCTCAGGACCGGAGGCACCGAAGTGTATACCTAGTCCGGTCCGGAACCCGCCCATGTCAGCTTCAGCACTAACGTTGAGATTGTTCAGGTAGACATCAAGGTCAGCACAGGCGGCTCCAGCAGTGAGTAGAATCATAGCTAAAGCGATCAACAACCTACGGTAGTTCATATTCAGTTCTCCTTGGGTAAAACGAGGCTTGCGATACTGGCGGGATAACCCAATAGTTCAACCTTGATCTCCAGCCAGCCATCTATTGTGTTTATAGCGTACCTTGGCCCATGTCAAACTCAAAATCCTTCCTGATTAGAACGAATCTTCAGCCGTGACATATATTGTCACACTGGTTCGTTAGTTTAGCGGGCATGAAAGCAACCTAAAAGTCAGGAAGTTTGACTGCCATGCCTATCAATCGTATTCAGTTTCAGCCAGGCTTGAGCTTGAACGAGTTCCTCAAGGACTACGGAACCGACGATCAATGCAAAGCCAGCCTGAGGGAAACATAAGGGACGGAAACATAAGGGGACGTTGTTGCTTGATTGCTTTATGATTTGCACTATACTTGCCCCATGCCCAAACAACCTCGCCTTGACATCCCCGAGTTATTGCAACACGTTATCGTTCGCGGTATTGAGCGCGCATCGAATCATTGGGTCTGGCCTGCAAGATTGCAAGTTGATAATTTGATGCTATCGTTATCCCGTGGCACGTAAACCACGCATCCATTATCCCGGCGCGTTGATCTTCAGGAAGTTGATTTGAGCGCCGCTGGTCGGAAGCGATTGCTGGCAGAAGCTCGGGTTTTGGTTGTTTGGGGTGTTCTGGAATTGAGTGATGCAACGTTAAATTAAATGAATTGGCAGTGAGGTTGGGTCGGGATGCTTCAACGCTGAGTTCAGCAGTCAAGCGGTTTGACCGTCGCTGCTACAACGAGCCTGAACTTAAAGAAAAGATTACCAGATCAAGAGGCGCCCCGCCATCTGCAAAATTCGATGGTAGACCCAATTGACTCCTATGTTGTCAAATTCTGATGGTGTGTATAGGGTGTACGGAACTGGATAATAACTTGTTAGGCCAATAAAAATGAGAGGAGTAAATTATGAATATGCCAAAACTTTCCCCATTACCAATTAGAACTAGAGGTAAAGGGTTTTTTGGTCGACTATGGACTTGGGTTACAGAAGTTAGAGCTTGGGAGGTCGTTGAAGATTGGGAGTATGAATTACCAAACGAATCGAAAATCATTATCCCAAAGAGCTTCATCTTCGATGGCGCATCGATTCCTCGGCCGCTATGGGGGATTTTATCGCCGACAGGTTTGTTACTTATACCTGGACTCATTCATGATTTTGGATATCGTTTTGATTACCTATGGGCATTAGATTCAGAAGGTTGTGTTTACAAGGACCATGAGAATGCTGGTCAAGAATATTGGGACAAACTCTTTTATGATGTAGGCGAGAAAGTTAACGGAATGAAAGTGATTAATGTGCTCGCGTGGGTGGCTCTTGCCTTAATGGGCAGACTGGCTTGGAAATCCAACAGAAAGAGATATGAGGCCGACATTTTACCTAATAAACCACTATGCACTGAAAGTGCATAGGTTCCTATCGAGACTGAAAGTCCCTCGGGCATTCGGGGTCGGACCAAGCCAACCAGCTGAAAGCACACGGAAAAACCTCATATTTTGCCCCTAAAAAGCCCCTATGGGTCGATTTTTGGGGTCCAAAACAGGCCCATACAAACCAAATGGGTCTACCATCGGATTTCGCAGATGTAACGCAACAACTGTCCGAGGATGTCGTCCTGATGCGAGACGCCTTGGATGAGGTCTTCGCGGCACTCGCCGAAGGAGAGATTTTGTTAATATGACCTACGACACCATCGAAGAAGCCTTTTTGTTCGTCAGCAGCGCTTCGCCCTTTGAGAATACTGCGATTGTCCGCCGCACAACGGAGGAGGTATTCTTTTCTTCGCAGATGGCTGGTTACGACGAACGGCCAGAGGATGCTGAAAACAATGATGATTACCTCTGGATTCCCCACAAGAACGATTTCGACCTGGGCAAGCCGTTGGTTATGGATTTCGTTCGCGACCGCTGTCCTGACCAGATCGATCGCGTGCTGGTAATCTTCCGTCGTCCCGGTGCCTAGCCTACAGCCGGTTCAAGGATTTGTTGGCGACGGCGGACCTGCTGGAGGCCTGGTATGCCTTCGAACAGGAACGGACCAGAGAGGCGCTGTTGCAGTGGTGCGCGGAGAACAAGGTTGTGCTTGATTGACGGCGGTCGCCGCCGGAAAAAGGTGAATTTATCGAATTTCTTGTCCCTTCATACTGTCCTGACGGCAGGAGGAAGGGGCAACCGGCCCATCGGATGTGTCATGCAGCTTGATCTGTTCAGTTAACAACAATAACCACTATCCATTATCTCACCACTAAAGTACTTGGTCATCAAGCTACTGCCCCGCTCGCTAGTTCACTGTTCATGACCGATGAGATTGCTCCGGTCCGGCATGCCGGCACATCTCTCGAACACTCCGTTCCGGCGGTTTGTACGGGTGCAGCCCTGTTGTTCGGTCGGTTTCCAGGGTTGCTGTTTGACCCGGTTGGCAGTATCCTGCCCTGACCGTTACATATTCATCATTGAAAGGATACCGTCATGAACTCCATCGACGCGCAGATTGAAACCTTCCTGGCTGCGCAAGTCTTCGGTGTGGTCGGCGCCTCATCCAGGCGCGAAAAATACGGCAACAAGATTTTGCGCTGCTATCAGCAGAACCGGCGCAAGGCGATCCCGGTCAACCCGGTGGGAAAGGCAATTGAAGGAGAAGTTTGTGTCGCTTCAGTTGTCAACCTGCCTGTGGAAGCGATCAGCATCTCAGTGATCACTCCGCCACAGATCACCGAGCAGGTCGTTGAGCAAGCGATCGGCAAAGGCATCAAAAACATCTGGATGCAGCCGGGCGCAGAAAGCGCAGCCGCAGTGGCGGCCTGCAAGGAAGCAGGGGTCAACGTGATTGCCGACGGCAGTTGCTTGCTGGTGGTACTGGGATATCATGAATAAAAACAGTTCTGAGTTCTGAGTTCTGAGTTCTGAGTTCTGAGTTCTGAGTGCTGAGTTCTGAGCGATGAGCGATGAGCGATGAGGGTCTTAGAGCTGTAAGCTTTAAGCCGTAAGAATGGGGGTTGATGGAACTTATTGCTTGTCGCTCCGAAGGTTGTCAATCTTTCGCCTGTTGCACTCATCGCACTCAGGGGAACCAACCTTGATTTCCTTGCCACGACGAAAAATCCCGCGTTCCCGACTCGGAAACCTACCAGTTTCCGTCTGGAGTTTCCGGATGGGAACGAGAGTAGCCCTGTATGATGGGTAGTCCCCACCACGCCGCAGCCCCGAAAAACCGATCCGTGGACATTGCCCACCCTTCAACTTCAGAGGAATAGATCAGGAGGAACCAGCGATGCTGCACTGGGGGCTGATCAGTGAGCTGAACAGTCTCAATTTATTGATCCAGAAGCCCAGCAAATCCTTCGAGAACTTCCGGAGGCATGATTTTCATCTCCTTAACGGCGTTTACGGTGAAAAGAGCGAAGGTGCCGCGAGTTTGTGCGCAGAGAATATTATCTTCTTTGTAAATTTTTCCTTCAAGAATGGCTTCTCTTTCACTGGTTTGCTCGATAACTCGTCCTTCAACTCTCAGTTCATCATCGATATAAACCGGTTTGAAAAAATCAACGGTCATGGTTTTGGTCATGACAATGCGGCGGAGGCGGTAAATGGCACTACAGCCCATGATTTCATCCAGCATGGTGGAAAGAACTCCGCCGTGAACGATACCACTCCAGCCACACAGGTGCGTAGGCACACTCAGCCAGGAATAAAGAGCGACTTCATCCGTATAAAACCGCATATTCAAACTGTAGGGGTTTTGTTGGCCGCACCCGAAACAGTGCGCGTCACGGCTGATGACTTCCTTTAAGTTTTCTTTTTCCATATAACCCACCAGCTGTTGATGTGGTCAGCGAAGTTGATCCGGCGTCGGTCTTCCTTGGCAACTTGTTAGATCAGTCTATATCCGGAACTTTTCAGGATTCTGCGGATTTCACTTGAGACGACAACGACCTCGCATCGTTGTTCACAACAGCAAAGGGCGGCCATCAGGATCGCACTTTGCTGTTGATCATTATTTCCGCGGCACTTAGCCAAGCAGCTCTTTTGCCTTGGCAACAAAGTTCTCTACCGTAAACCCAAAATGGGTCATCAATTCCCCGATCGGGGCACTGGCACCAAAACCAGACATGCCGATGACCGTACCTTCGACACCGACATAACGCTCCCAACCGAAGGTCACGGCGGCTTCCATGGCAACACGCTTGGTACATGCGGCAGGAAGAACCTGCTCGCGGTAGGCGGCGTCTTGTGCTTCGAACAGTTCCCAGCTCGGCAGAGAAACCACTCGGATGCCAATCCCTTCAGCCTGCAGGATTTCGCGGGCAGCCATAGCGTGCTGCACTTCCGAGCCAGTGGCAATCAGGATGAGCTGCAGCTCGCCGGTCTCCGCCGCCAGCACATAACCGCCTTTTTGCAAACCCTCAGCCGCGGCGAATTGCTCACGGTCGACGGTCGGCAGACCTTGGCGAGTCAAGACCAGAGCCGTTGGCCCCTGACGGTTGCTGATCGCCGCTTTCCAGGCTTCAACGGTTTCGTTAGCATCAGCCGGACGGATCACCGTCAGGTTCGGCATCGCCCGCAGGCTGGCCAGATGCTCAACCGGCTGGTGGGTCGGGCCATCTTCGCCCAAGCCGATGGAATCATGGGTCAACACGTAGATCGGCGCCAGTCCCATCAGGGCCGCCATGCGGATGGCTGGACGCATGTAATCAGCAAAAACGAAGAAGGTTCCGGCAAAAGGAATCAGGCCCGGAGTATGGGCCAGGCCGTTCATGATCGCACCCATGGCATGCTCACGGATGCCGTAGTGGATATTACGACCACTCTGCCCCGGGGCCCAGGAGTTCTCACCTTGAATGACGGTGTTGTTCGACGGCGCCAGATCAGCGGAACCGCCAATTAAAAACGGCAGCTTCGGTGCCAGACCATTAATGGCAGCGCCACTGGCCTGACGGGTTGCCTTGTTATCCCCGGCGGCAAAAACCGGCAGTTCGGTATCCCAACCGGCCGGCAGCTCACCCCCTGCAACGGCCAGCCAACCGGCAACTGCGATGTCAGTCTTTTTCACCTCAAGCTGCTGCTGCCAGGCCTTTTCCAGCTCAACCCCTTTAGCAACACAGCCCTTCATATGCTTGGCAACTTCCGCCGGGACGACAAAAGTCTCTTCCGGATCACGACCATAAGCCTCTTTGGTCAAACGCAGTTCCTCGGCACCTAACGGGGCACCGTGGGCATCAGGGGTATCCTGTTTGTTCGGTGCCCCCTGGCCGATATGCGTCCGGGCGATGATCAATGACGGACGGGGATCATTCTTGGCTCGCTCCATGGCGGCATCAATTTCAGCCAGGTTCTCGCCTTCGACCCGCTCGACATGCCAGCCACAGGCCAGGTAACGAGCGCCGACATCCTCGGTGAAAGCAAGGGAGGTATCCCCTTCAATGGTGATCCTGTTGGCCAGGTAAAGATAATTGAGATTCCCCAACCGCAGATGCCCGGCCAGCGAAGCCGCCTCTGCCGATACCCCTTCCATCAGGTCGCCATCGGAACAGATGACCCAGGTGCGGTAATTGAACAGTTCGGCATCAACATTCTGCGCCAGATATTGACCACCCATCGCCATACCGACAGCAACCGCAACCCCCTGGCCAAGGGGACCGGTGGTGGTTTCAACACCGGGAGTATGCCCGAACTCGGGATGCCCGGCAGTTTTGCTGCCGAACTGCCGGAAATTTTTGATCTCATCCAGCGACAGGTCATAGCCAGTCAGGTGCAGCATGCTGTAGATCAGAGTCGAGGCATGGCCGCAGGAAAGGATGAAGCGATCCCGTCCAGCCCAGTCAGGATTGGCCGGATTGTGCCGCAAATGTTTCATGTACAGCAGATAGGCGATCGGTGCCGCCTCCATCGGCGTGCCCGGGTGCCCGGACTTGGCCTTTTCAACAGCATCGGCCGACAGCAGACGGATGGTGTCAATCGATTCGCGGATGACCGGATCACTAAATTCTTTGGACTGCATGAAATGACTCCTTGGTTGCACCTAATGGCTTTATTTAGGGGGGATTCAGGGCTGAATTTTGAGGGGCATATTGAAACAGGAACCGGCCGAAAAAACAAGCGAAAGTCGTGGAAAAATCGGATTCATTTGCGGCAGGGGAAGCTCTTGCAAAAAAAATGGGCCGATAACGGGGGGAGGTGTTCCCTGTTATCGGCCCTTCAGCAAGAAAGGAGGCGTAATTTAACTTTCTTGTATCAACAGCTCGACTGCCACACCAAACTGTTGATGGTTGTTACTCTACTCATGATAAACAACAAAAAACACGTGGCAATACGTATTTGATTGCTGGCAAAAACGCGAAAAGTGACTGCGCAAATGCACAGTCGCTCAGTAATCTATTACGATTTCAGGTAGTTGGTGACAGCGTTGGCGATGGTGATAAAAATCTGGGTAAATTCCTTTTCGTCAATTTCCAGCAGGGTAATGCGGAAACCACGCTCCTCGGTACAAAACGATGAAATCGGTACCACACAGATACCCGTTGCGGCCAACAGGTAGTAGACAAAACGCTTGTCAGTGGCAACCCCCGGCTGGTTGACCAAACTCTCAACCAATTTACGCACTTCACCATTATCAATAGCCAGGCTCTGGCTATCATTCAGTAACCCTTTTTCAACCACCACACTCATATAAAAGGCACCATTGGTGCGATTCACCTTGAGCCCCGGCACCTCTTTGAGCAAATTATAAGCAATATTCGAATAATGCTCGTAACGGTTGCGGCGTTCCTCCAGATACTTGGGATACTCGGGATGGCTGAGAATCGACGGAATCGCCTTCTGTGGCAGGGTTGTGGAACAGACCTCAACCATCTTCGAATCGAGAATGCTCTGCAGATAGCGGGCAAACATCGGATCCTTATCAACATTGTAGACTTCGATCCAGCCACAGCGTGAACCCGGCCACGGCACTTCCTTGCTGATACCTTTCATAGCGATGGCCGGCAGATCACCAACCAGATCGGAAATCGGCTTAGTTGAGGTGCCATTGTAACAAAGATTGTGGTAGATCTCGTCACAAATCAGGAACAGATCGAACTCCTTACAAATAGCGATGATCTCTTTCAGGATCCGCTCAGGGTAAACGGCCCCGGTCGGATTATCCGGGTTAATGATCAAAATCCCGGAAATGGCCGGGTTGTACTTGACCGACAGACGTAGGTCGTCCATGTCCGGGTACCAGTGGTTGTCCGGATCAAGCCTATACGTCAGCGGTTTCTGCCCGGCATGAGCGCCCTCGGCCGAAGAGTGGGTCGAATAAGTCGGGGAGGGGCCGATGACCCGCGACTCGCGACGCAGCAGACCGTAAACCTTCTGGATGGCATCCCCCAGCCCGTTAAAAAAGATGATGTCTTCTACGGTGATCTGGGTCTTGCCACGCTGATTGGTCTGGTTGGCCAGGAACTCGCGGGTTTCCAACACCCCCTTGGTGGCGCAATAGCCGTAGGAGCAGTCCGTCATCGCCAAGTCGGAGACGATCTTCTTGAGCCAATCTGGAATTTTTTCCCCCTTGGCGATCGGGTCGCCGATATTCTCCATGTTCGTCTTGATCCCAAGCTTATTGAGCTTTTCTGCAATCTCGACGATGGCGCGAATTTCATAGGTCAACTCACCGGCACCGATATGGACAATATTATTACGCATCTTCTCCGCCTCTCCAATTAAAAAGGCCATGGACTTTTCTGTCCATGGCCTCGGTTAAATTTAGCTACCCGTGCAGCTCACCCTCAGGGGTGATGGACAGTCGTAAGGCGCGTGCTCGCCGCCTGGAACGCTCGTGCTGCCGCTGCTGCAATTTTCATCATCTTCATCATCTTGTATACTCCTGCCCAGTAAAAGTTCGCCATTTGAACTATCACAGCAGTTACAACCATGTCAAATCATTTGGTGAATTTTTCTCTTCCTGGGGATATGGGGGTACCAGTATCAGTGCCTGAATTTCGCTATTGTTCGTCAGGCACTCACAGCTCCGGAAGAATGAAAAAAGGCTCCCGACATAAACCTGTCGGGAGCCTTTTCAGGTCAGCTATGTTGAATCAGCCTATTTGTCCTCTTCAAACTGCATTGCTGCCATTTTTTTATACAGATCAAAACGTGCCGCAGTTTCCTTGGTTGCCTGGACCATGAGTTTGGCAGCCATTTCGGGCTGTGCTTTCTTCAGCACACGGAAACGGTTTTCGCCGTAAGCATAATCTTCAAAGCTGATACTCGGATCCTTGCTGTCGAGCTGCAGCGGATTCTTACCCTCATCAGCCAAGCGGGGATCATAGCGGAACAGCGGCCAGTGACCGGAGTTCACCGCCTTCTTGCACTCATCTACTGCGGTGGTCATATCGATACCATGAGCGATGCAGTGGCTGTAAGCGAGAATGATGGAAGGACCATCATAGGCTTCAGCTTCGAGGAATGCCTTAACACACTGTGCAGGATTAGCCATGGAGACCTTGGCAACATAGATATTGCCGTAGGTCATGCAGAGCATGCCCAAGTCTTTCTTGCCCATGCGCTTACCACCAGCAGCAAACTGAGCTACCGCAGCAAGAGGGGTTGCCTTGGACGCTTGACCACCGGTGTTGGAGTACACCTCGGTATCAAGAACCAGAGCATTGACGTTGGCACCGGACGCCAGAACATGGTCAAGACCGCCATAGCCGATATCATAGGCCCAGCCGTCACCACCGACGACCCATACCGATTTTTCAACCAGGTAGTCGGCAACCGACAACAGTTGCTTGGAACTGTTATCCGAGCACTGCTCAAGACCCGCTTTAAGCTTGGCAACACGGGCACGTTGCTCTTCAATGCCCTGCTGAGTGCCTTGGTCTGCCGTTTGAATCTCTTTGATCAGATCCGCATACTCAGATCCAACTTGACGCAATTTATCAGCAGCACCGGGCAGAAGCTCTAGAGCATACTCCTTGAACTTATCTACAGTCAGGCGCATGCCGAAACCAAACTCGGCATTATCCTCAAACAGTGAGTTGCTCCATGTCGGGCCAAGACCATCCTTACGGGTGGTCCAAGGGGTGGTGGGCAGATTACCGCTATAGATAGAGGAACAACCGGTGGCGTTGGCGATCATGGCACGATCACCAAACAGCTGGGACAGCAGCTTGACAAACGGGGTCTCACCACAACCCAAGCAGGCACCGGAGAACTCAAATGTTGGGGGCAGGAACTGGCTACCTTTAAGAGTAGACCGCTTGAACAGTTTCTCATCGGTCTCAGGCAGATCGAGGAAAAACTCCCAGTTCGCTGCTTCTTGCTCACGCAGCGGTACTTGTGGTTGCATGTTGATCGCCTTATGGCCCTCTTCCGTCTTGCTCTTGGCCGGGCAGTTATACACACATGCGCCACAACCGGTACAGTCTTCGGGAGCTGTTTGCAAAGTAAACTTCTTACCTGCCAGATCCTTGCCCTTGGCTTCTACCGACTTGAACGCTGCCGGTGCACCTTCGAGACATTCTGCATCATAGGCCTTCATGCGGATTGCGGCATGGGGGCAGACAAAAGAACAGATACCACACTGGATACACAGCTCTTCGTCCCATACCGGAATATTCACAGCAATGTTACGCTTTTCGTAACATGCAGTCGCCGTAGGGAAGGTACCGTCACAGGGCATGGCCGAGATCGGCAGTTTGTCGCCCTTGCCTTCGATAATGGCCGCAATGGTGGTCTTGACAAACGCTGGAGCATCACCTTCAATAGCTCCGTGGATACGTAGATCACCACCGACGGGACCAGCAGTTACCTCGTAAATATTCTCCAAGGCGCGATCAACCGCTTCCTTGTTCATGCTGACCACTTTTTCACCAGCCTTACCGTAAGACTTGACAATGGCACTTTTGATTTCGGCAAGGGCGGTATCCAGAGGAATAATACCGGAGATCTTGAAGAAGGCGGTCTGCATGATGACGTTGATGCGGGAACCGAGGCCGATCTCCTCACCGAGACTGATACCGTCGATCACATAAAACTTCAATTCCTTGTCAACAATTTGTTGTTGAACTTCAACAGGAATCTGGTTCCAGACCTCATCTTTACTGTAAGGGCTGTTAAGCAGGAAGGTTGCTCCTTGCTTAGCGTTCTTCAGAATGTCGTATTTCTCAAGGAAAGAGAAGTTATGGCAGGCCAGAAAATCAGCACTGTCGATAAGGTAGGGAGACTTGATCTCCTGCTTACCAAAACGCAGATGACTGGTGGTCATGCTGCCCGCTTTTTTCGAATCGTAAACAAAATAGGCCTGAACTTTGTTATCGGTCGTCTCACCGATGATCTTGATCGAGTTTTTATTGGCACCAACGGTACCGTCAGAACCGAGACCGTAAAACATCGCGGCATAACCTTCAGATGGCACGTTAAAGCTCGGATCAAACGACAGGCTGTTGCCGGTAACATCATCTTCAATACCCACAACAAAGTGGTTCTTCGGCGTGGCTGCAGCGAGATTATCAAACACCGATTGCGCCATGGCCGGGGTAAACTCGGAAGAGCCGAGGCCAAAACGACCACCGACCACCTTCGGGTAGCCTTGACCTTGATACAGACCCTCTTCCATCGCTTCGCCAAGAGCAGTACGCACCAACTGATAGAGCGGCTCACCCAGAGAACCGGGCTCTTTCGTCCGATCCAAAACAGCAATGCTCTTCACCGATGCCGGCAACGCTTCAGCAAACGCTTTAAGCGGGAACGGCAGGAACAGACGCACCTTCAGCAGGCCGACTTTTTCCCCTTGAGCCACCTGGTATTCAACCAGCTCTTCCATGGTAGCGGCGCCGGAACCCATTATCACAACCACACGCTCGGCATCGGGGGCACCCACATAATCCACCAGCTTATACTGACGACCAACCAGCCCGGCCAATTTATCCATCTCGGCCTGAAGGACTTCAGGAATAGGCTCATAAAACTTGGTGACCGTCTCGCGCCCCTGGAAGTAAACATCCGGGTTCTGTGCCGTACCACGCAAAACAGGATGATCCGGCGACAATGACCGTGCCTTATGCTCACGCACCAGATCGTCATCAATCATGGCACTGATATCATCCATGCTCAACTCTTCAACCTTCTGAATTTCATGAGAAGTACGGAAGCCATCAAAGTAGTGCAAAAACGGAACACGAGTCCGCAGGGTAGTCGACTGCGCCAGCAGGGCGAAATCCATAACTTCTTGTACGGTATTGGAACACAGCATCCCCCAACCGCAGGCACGGCATGACATAACGTCCGAGTGGTCACCAAAGATCGACAGTGCCTGAGCCGAAATCGCCCGCGCCGACACGTGGAAAACCGTCGAGGTCAGCTCACCGGCAATCTTGTACATATTGGGGATCATCAACAACAGACCCTGCGAGGCTGTAAAGGTGGTGGTCAGAGCACCAGCTTGCAAGGCACCATGCACGGCACCGGCAGCACCGCCTTCAGATTGCATCTCTACAACCGTGGGGATAGTGCCCCAGATATTCTTCACCCCCGCCGCACTCTTGGCATCGGCCATTTCACCCATGTCCGAAGACGGGGTGATCGGGTAAATCGCAACAACCTCGTTGGTCGCATGAGCGACATGGGCCACGGCAGTGTTGCCATCAATGTTAACCATCTTACGCGACATGTGTTCCTCCTTAAACAGTAAGTAAGTGTTTCCCAAAATCCCTATAAAGAGTTTCTATCGAACTGTTCCTCATTTACTATGCTCAAAGTTCCCGACGCCCGGCTACCGCCTGTTGTACAGTTCCCGCATCAATATATTCCAGATCACTTCCAGAAGGGATACCATGCGCCAAGCGGGTGACCCGTAGACCCTTTTCTTTGCAAAGTTTAGCAAGATACAGAGCCGTCGCTTCACCTTCGACCGTGAAGTTAGTGGCCAGCAGTATCTCGTCGATCTGCTCCGTTTCAAGACGCTGCAGCAGCTGTGAAATTTTCAGATCCTCGGGGCCGATGCCATCCAGCGGGGAGAGTGCTCCGTGCAAAACATGATATAAGCCACGGTAGGCGTGGCTGCGCTCAATCGCCAACAGGTCCTGCGGTTCCTGCACAATGCAGAGTCTCCGGCTATCACGGGCCGGATCATTGCAAATCTGACAGGTCTCAGCTTCAGCGACATGAAAGCAACGGCTGCAAAAGCCGACTTTGCTTTTCATCTCCAGCAGTGCCGCCGCCAATGCCTCAACATCCCGTTGCGACGTTCGCAACAGATGAAAAGCCAAACGGGCGGCTGTTTTGCTACCGATCCCCGGCAGCTTGCTCAATTCAGCCACTAAACGAGCAAATGACGGGAGCGACCCTAGCATGATTCCTCCCCTAAATCCAATATTTAAAATATCGTTCTATTTTTTTAACATCACTTAAAAAATAAAATTTCCCCAAAAATAATTGGGCAATTTCTGGCCTACTGGTCAGACCAATAAAAACTTTACCACGCGCTCGAAAAAACTTCAATCTACTTTATCGTATACCGATAAACTAAAAAAGCGAGTGATGCTGGAAAAAAAATCCCCGCCAGTAACAATGCCACCTGCGGGGATCGTAGAACAAAAGCAGTTTTTCGCTAAAACATTCCGGGGATATTCATACCACCGGTGACCTTGCTCATCTCCTGCTTGATCATCTCCTGACTCTGCTTGATCGCCTCATTGACCGCAGCCAAAACCAGATCCTGCAACATCTCCACATCTTCCGGATCAACCACGTCCTTCTCGATCGTCAGGCTGAGTAATTCCTGCTTACCATTCACCCGGGCGGTGACCATGCCGCCACCGGCTGTTGCTTCGACTTCTTTACTTTCCAGCTCCTGTTGCACCCGGGCAATTTTTGCCTGCATCTGCTGGGCCTGCTTCATGATGTTACCAAGTCCTTTTGCCATCTTTTCCTCCAGATTATTTTATAGCCGGAAGCCACCGGCCAGTTTTTTGTCAAACAAAACCCTTGTCGATCGGTCTGATCTCTTCAATTTTTCCGCCAAATATCTCAAGCGCTGATCTCACCATCGGATGTTCTTCGGCATTCTGCTTTAACTTCTTCTGACGATCGGTCTCCTCTTGCGCCTTTGTCTGATGCAATGAAGGCGGTGCCTTCGCTTCATCTTTAACCTTTTCAACCTCAACCCGAACCGCAGCAGAATAGTACTCCGCCGCCAACTCTTCAATCGAGTGCCGCATCTCGGAATCAGTCAGAGAAAAATATCTAGCTGGCATACCAATCCGCAACCGGGGCAATTCCAGCAGCAAAAGGCTTGACTGCTCAAGTAGAGAGGCAATGCGGGGCCGACGGCGCTCCTTGACAAAATCGACCAGCCCCGCCCAACTCTTGTCACCGGCTGCAACAGGCGGAGCTTCAGACTTTTTTCCCTCTGCCTCCGACGGTGGCGGCGGCTCATCTGCCACTGGCGGACGAGAACTGGCGGCCGGAGCGGCTCCCGGTGGGCCCGGCAACCCGCCGGTCGCCAAGCGCCGTTCGAGTGCCTCCAACTTCTTCACCAAGCTGGCCACGTCGGTTCCGGGCGGCAAGCTGGCCAGTTTGACCAGCACCATCTCTAAGGTCAGCCGCGGATAGCTGGAAACCGCCAAATCAGCTTCGGTACGAATTAATGTCGACAGCAAGCGCTGCAGATCTTCCAGGTTGGCCGGTGCGGCCAAAGTCCGTAAATCCCGGAGTTCATTTTCACTGTAATCGAGCAGTTCACCTGGCTGATCGGCCACCTTAAGAACCACCAGTGCCCTCACCAGCTCAACCAGTTGCCGGCAGAACTGGCGGAAAGAGTGGCCATGCTCATCAACTTTCTGCACCAGTGCCAGAGCCTGGCGAGCGTCACGTTCCAGAATCGCTTCTATGCTGTCGAGCAGAATCCGCCGACTGACCAGCCCGAGCAGACTCTGCAGATCCTCATCAGCGACCTGTTCACCGCAAAACGCGATCACCTGATCGAGGGTTGAAAGAGCATCACGCATACTGCCGCCGCCACTTCGAGCAATCATCGACAAACCGACAGCGGAAATCTGCACACCCTCCTGATCGACAATAAACTTCAAACGATCCTCTAATTGGCCAAGAGCTATTTTACGAAAATCAAAGCGCTGGCAACGAGAAAGAATGGTGGCAGGAATCTTGTGCGGTTCGGTCGTGGCAAAGATGAACTTGACATGTTCCGGCGGTTCTTCAAGGGTCTTCAGCAGGGCATTGAAGGCATTGATCGAAAGCATATGCACTTCATCGATGATGAAAATCTTGTAGCGGGAGTTGGCTGGTAAATAACGGACATTTTCACGCAGTTCACGGATGTCATCGACCCCGGTATTAGAAGCACCGTCGATTTCGAAAACATCGATCCCCTGGCTGGCGGTAATTTCGACACAGGAGGGGCAGACACCGCAAGGTTCGGTCGTCGGCCCCTCCTGACAGTTGAGCGCTTTGGCAAAAATTCTTGCAGCTGAAGTTTTGCCGACCCCGCGGGCACCGGTAAAGAGACGCGCATGGTGGACACGATCAGCAGTGATGGCATTTTTCAGGGTTTGACTGACATGCTCCTGGCCGATCAGGTCATCAAAGAGTTGCGGGCGCCATTTACGTGCCAGAACCAGATAGGACATGCGATCTCCCCGAAAGCATCATGGAGTTGAACGGCCGAAATAAAATTGCCGGTACAAGTGACAGCCAGGCACCCCCGCGGCACACGTCCGAAACCGTTACCGCTGCTCCCTTCCGGGCCTGACGGAGTTCACGGATGGCCGTTGCGCGGGACCTGGCTGTCACTTCTACCGGCAACATCGACCGGAATTCTAACTATTCAACCTTACCAACTGCAGCCATAGCCATTTCGGGGCTGATCAAAAACGCCCAGATGCTAGGCGCCCGAAATCCTACAGCATAAGGCGTACCTCAATGGTACGTCGTTGATGTGGGATGAGGGCAACGCCGCAGATGGGCGTTTTTCATCAGCCTTATCAACTATGGCGGAGAGGGGGGGATTCGAACCCCCGGTAGCTTTCACTACACCCGCTTTCCAGGCGAGCACCATCGGCCTCTCGGTCACCTCTCCGCAAGCTGCGTACCATACACTAATAAACCAAA
Source organism: Chloroflexota bacterium (assembly GCA_015222355.1). Classification (GTDB taxonomy): domain Bacteria; phylum Desulfobacterota; class Desulfuromonadia; order Desulfuromonadales; family Geopsychrobacteraceae; genus Malonomonas. The sequence continues at coordinate 15,625 of JADFVC010000386.1, forward strand.
AGCTGTAAAGGGATTTTTCAACAGTGCTAAAGGGGTTTCTGACGAGCGTTGGAAGCAAAAAAACGGTCAGGAATCAGCGGGTGCGTAACGCCCGTTCACCCGATAAATAAATGCCAGAATTTCGGCCACCGCTTGGACCAGTTCCGGAGGAATCTCTTCGCCGATCGGCACCCGTCCCAGCACCTCCAGCAGGTCGGGATCCTGAACAATATCGACCCCGGCCAGCTCAGCCATCTCGATAATCTTCCGCGCAATCTGCCCCTGCCCACTGGCTGTCACCTTCGGCGAAGAACCGACCTGATGATCATATTGCAGAGCCACCGCCTGTATCGGCTGAGTCGCTTTCTTCATCCCTTAAATCCTCGCGTCAAGCACAGCAAAGGCTTCCGGAAACAAACGTTCCAATAACTTTTGCGTCGGAGCGGAAGCATCTGCGGCAAAACTCACTCCCTGCAACGGAACAGCCTGCAACAGATCTTTCAATTCAGCAGAACAGCCCTGAAGATATTCCATTTTCCCCTGATCTTCACAGGCCAAACGCAGATGTAATCCCTGCTTTTCATAGAGGATATCGATGCGCATATTACCCAGTGCCGACAGTCGCAATGAGAGAGAGAGCTGTAATGGCGGTTCCGATTCCATCTCTTCCTCTGCCTCGCGCTGATTTTCCACCAGCAGATAGCCTTCCTCCAGCTCATTGAACGGTAAAGGGAGGAACTGCACCTGCTCCTCAGCCAGCTTGGCCTTGCAGAGTTGAAACATTTCCAGGCGCCGCAACGGCTCCTCCACCTCTTGGCCCAGCTCCTTCTGCAGCGC
>JADFVC010000387.1 GCA_015222355.1 Chloroflexota bacterium
CAGCTTTGCAGCACGCTCCAGCAACCGGCTGTGCAGGTAGAAAACGTCTCCAGGGAAAGCTTCACGTCCCGGCGGACGGCGTAGCAGCAGCGATAGCTGACGATAGCTGACGGCTTGCTTGGAAAGGTCATCATAGATGATCAGAGCATGCTTGCCGTTGTCGCGGAAGAACTCACCAATGGTCACGCCGGTATAAGGCGAAATGTACTGCAGCGGCGCCGGATCAGACGCCGTCGCTGCGACCACAACGGTGTATTCCATGGCACCGTGCTGACGCAGCTTGTCAACTACCTGAGCAACCGTCGAACGCTTCTGACCGATAGCGACGTAGATACAGATAACGCCGTTGCCTTTCTGATTGATGATGGTGTCGGTAGCAACCGCGGTCTTACCGGTCTGGCGGTCACCGATGATCAATTCCCGTTGACCACGACCGATGGGAACCATCGCGTCGATCGCCTTAAGACCGGTCTGCATCGGCTCGTGAACCGACTTGCGGGCAACGATCCCGGGAGCCTTGATTTCAACTTGACTGTAGGTATCGGTTTTAATCTCACCTTTGCCGTCGATCGGAATCCCGATCCCGTTGACAACCCGGCCGACCAGGGCATCACCAACCGGAACCTGTACAATCCGCTCGGTCCGCTTGACCAGGTCGCCTTCCTTGATATGTTCAGAATCACCAAGGATAGCGGCACCGACATTATCTTCCTCCAGGTTCAGAACCACACCCATAACACCGCCGGGGAACTCAAGGAGCTCACCGGACATGGCCTTGTCAAGACCATGGATACGGGCGATGCCATCACCAACCGAGATGATGTTACCGGTTTCGCTGACTTCGACTTCACGACCGAAGTTTTCAATCTGTTTTTTGATAATCGCGCTGATTTCTTCTGCTCTGATTTCCATAATATTTTATCACCCCTTTTCTAAGGTCTCTGCAATCCGTTTCAGCTGGGTTTTCACACTGCCGTCAAAAAGTTTACCGCCCATCTCGGCCTGCAGGCCGCCGATTAGCGATTTATCTGTTTCCACACTCAGCACCACCTGCTTGCCGGTCTGTTTTTCCAGACCCTTTTTGATGGTCGTTGCCCGGTTTTTACTCAATTTGGCGGCCGAAGTAATCTTGGCCCTTATGACACCGGACAACTCATCAGCAAACTTACGATAATAGATATCGATCTGCGGCAGGTAGGCGATCCGATCCTTTTCAAGAAGCAGATTCAGGAAGTTTCTCATCCCCCCGCTCAACTGAAGCAGATCCGACAAATCATTAAAAATAGCTGCTTTTTTTTCCAAAGGGAACGTTGGACTGTCAAGCAGCAACCGCAGCATATCTTCTTTTTTCAGAATCGAAACCACTGTTGTCAGTTCTTCGGCATAGGGTTCAACCTGCTGCTGCTCAGAAGCGATATTCAGCAGAGCCTTTGCGTACCTTATGGAAATTGCGCTACTCCTCAATTTAACTCTCCCACCTTCTGCAGATACTCGTCGATCAAACGCGTATCATCATTTTTGGTGAAGTTCTTTTTCAGCAGATCCTCAGCGATACCGATTGCCAGCTGAGCAGCTTCCTGCTGAAGCTCTCTGCGCGCCTTGACGACTTCCAAGTCTGCAGCTTTTTCTGCTTCCTGCCCAATCTTGATCGCCATTTCTTTCGCATTCTCGATAATTTTCTGTTTTTCCAGCTCGCCCTCACGCTGGATGGCAGCACTGATCTCAGCAATCTCTGCAGTGGCCTGTGCCAGCTTCCGATCATACTCGGCAAACTTGGCTTCAGCCTCTTCCTTGGCTTTCTTAGCGTCCGCCAGGGCCTTCTCAATTCCTTCACTTCGTCCGCTAAGTCCTTTTTTTATCGGCTTACGCAAAAAGTAGACAAGAAGGGCAACAACCAGAGCGAAGTTCAGTACACGGTAGAGGAAGTCTTTCAGCAGCAGACCGCTAGCGACAGGATGAGCATCACCGGATGCCTGTGCGATCCCGCTCAGCAGGACAACCAACAGTATAGTCAGGACAATGGAGGTAATTTTACTACGCATAACTATTTGGACCCTTCCTGAACTTAAGCCAGCTCGCGACCAAGAATCTTGGTGGCAATCTGTCCGGCCAAAGCTTCCGCTTCGCTTTTGAGTGTCTTGCTCGCCTCAGCCGCTTCACCGGCAACCCGTTCCTTGATTGCCTGAAGACGCGCATTGGCCTTATTCTGTGCTTCCGCCAGAACCCCCGCTTCCACTTCAACCGCAGTTTTTTTCAATTTACTGCGCTCGTCGTTGGCGGCAACCTTGGCTTCATTCAGCTGTTGCTGGTAACGCAGCATCTTTTCCTCAATATCAGCATTCAGACTGCGTGCCCGTTCATGCGACCCATCAATCGCTTCACGTCGCTCAGAGACGATCTTCATCAATGGCCGATAAAGCAATTTATTGAGAATTATCAGTAAGATCAAGAAATTGACAAACTGCAGTCCAAGAGTCCAGTCGAGACTGATCACTTAAATCTCCCCTTATTATAAGTAGGTATTTTCCGGCAATTTTTCGATATACAGTATACTGTATACTGTATACAAGAGATCGGATGATAAAAATAATCGACCCGATGGGCCGAAGCACAGCATTGCTACCATAACAGCCAGCCGGTGTCAAGCGGGAGTCCTCCGCAGTTACAACCCGGCTCTATTTTAGACATCCCAACCCTTGAGGGTTGTTTTTTATTTTACCGCTTTGTTTACTGTCTTTGTGTTGGCATCACTGCGAGTTGTTGCTGAACTCATTTTAACGTCTCCGTTAAAAACGACACTTTCCTCGATTTTTATCGAGGGTGTCACAATAGATCCATCCACCCGGGCCGGCGCCCGCAACTCCACCATGCTGGTCGCAACGATATTTCCCTTAAATCGGCCACTGAGGATCAAAGCCCCGACCTCGATTTCACCCTCGATTTCAGCAGTCTCACCAACAATCAGAGTATCACTGGAATGGATCTCCCCTGAAAAGCATCCATCCAGGCGCACCATTTCATCAAAGCTGAGTTTCCCCTCAAAACGGCTTCCGGGGCCGAGAAAAGCCTTGATCTCGGCTTTTTCGATAGCAACGGGCTTTTTCATCCGGCTCTGCTCCTGTTTTTTCCCACCAAACATACAGTTCACCATCACAAATCACGCAAGTCGTAAGATCAGACCGATACCCCCAACAACTCGAGCAGTCTCTCCAGCTCGGTCTGGTCGTGATAACCAATTTCTATCCGCCCCCCTTTCCCTCTCGGGGATAGCTTGACCTGGGTTCCCAGGGTTTGCTTCAAGACGTTTTCAACAGCAACAATATTGGGGTCCAGTTCCTTGATTGCTGTTTTGAGAGGCCTTTTAACAGCAACGATATTTTTGATTTTTTTGACCAGTTTTTCTGTGTCACGAACCGAAAGTTTTTTTCTTATCACTTCAGCGCAGGCTTCGGCAATATCTTCATCGTTCTCAAGCGACAACAAAGCCCGGGCGTGTCCCATACTCAGGCGGTTCGCCAACAGTTCATCCTTAACCTTTTCCGGCAAGCGCAGCAAGCGCAGGGCATTGGCCACCGTCGAGCGATCTTTGCCAACACGTTTGGCAACCTCATCCTGAGACAGATCAAAACTGTCTATCAGGTGTCGATAAGCGGTTGCTTCCTCCAGCGGATTGAGGTCTTCCCTTTGGATATTTTCAATCAAGGCGATTTCCAGTGCCCAGTCTTCAGTAACATCCTGAATAACGACCGGGACACGCTCAAGACCTGCTTTTTGGGCCGCTCGCCAACGTCTTTCCCCGGCAATTATCTGGTAATGGTCAGCCATTTGCCGGATGATCAGCGGCTGGATAATCCCTTTCTCCCTGATGGACGCAACCAGCTCCGCCATTTTGCCGTCGTCAAAAGTTTTTCGCGGCTGGTGGCGGTGCGGTCTTAACTCCTCGATCGGGCAGGAGAAGTACTTTTTACCCCCCTCCTGTGCCGCCGAACTGAGTAAGGCTCCGATCCCCTTGCCCAAGGCCGTCCGTTTCGGTTTAGCCATGAACCCCTCCCGCCAATACCTCTTCAGCCAACGCCATATAAGCCTGTGCACCACGTGAAGAGATATCGTACATCAATGCCGGCTGTCCGTAACTCGGGGCCTCGGAGAGACGGACATTGCGCGGAACGACGACATCAAAAACCTTATCGCCGAAATGGGCGCGGATTTCATCGCTGACCTGATGGCAGAGATTGTTCCGTCCATCAAACATGGTCAACAAAATGCCACTGATTTTCAACTCAGGATTGATCTCCTGCTGAACCAGGCGGACGGTCTGCATCAGCTGGCCAAGACCCTCCATGGCATAAAACTCACATTGCAAAGGAACCAGTACCGAGTCTGCCGCGGCAAGCGCATTAACCGTCAACAGGCTGAGGGACGGGGGACAGTCGATGATGATGTATTCGTATTGCTCCGAAATAGTGCCAAGCACTTGCTTCAGGCGCTTTTCACGATCATCCGCTTCTATCAATTCTATTTCTGCACCGATCAAATCAGTGTTGGAAGGCAAGATCTTCAAAAATTCCAGATCCGAATCGCGAATGACCTCATGGGCAGATTTTTCGCCCAACAAAACATTATAAACGGTTGAATATACTTCCGTTTTATCAATTCCAAAACCACTACAGGCATTCGCCTGCGGGTCCATATCAACAAGCAGGGTTTTCCTTTCAGCGGCGGCCAGCGAAGCTGCCAGATTGACAGCGGTCGTCGTTTTACCAACCCCGCCCTTCTGGTTTGCAATGGCGATAATCTTTGCCATCTATCCTTACTCCTTTTTCAGCAAATGGACTCGCAAGAATAGCATAGCCAAAAACTAAATTCAGCCTATTTGTGTCTCGTGCCCCGTGCGGCTGATCCTGTCTTCTAATTCTGGCCCTTTTCGGCGCTGCCCGCGTTGCGCCAACTTGACTTAACGCACGGCCAGGCCTGCGTTGGCGCCGCCTTGGCAGCACCGAAAATGTCTCAGAATCCATTGACACGACTAACCGCACGGGACACCAGCACTGTCAGGAGGGGGTAATTTTCGAACAATTCAGTTCTTTATAAATATGATCAGCCGTCTTTCGGACCGACTGGAGGGAAGATGGTAGCTATGTTGCCCCCCAAAGGTGCAGAACTTTAC
>JADFVC010000037.1 GCA_015222355.1 Chloroflexota bacterium
ACTTCAATGTTGGGATGCCGACCGGCATCCATCATCCGGGGCCCCAGAATTCATATAGCACAGTCCATGGTGGGGAAGGTCTTATCCAACTGAGCCATCCTCCCACCAAGCGAGGGGGACTTTTCGACCAAATAGACCTGAATTCTGGAGGCAGCCAAATCCAAAGCCGCCTGAATCCCGGCAATCCCCCCCCCTAAAACCAAGACTCCTTTTTGTTTGTTTACCCGCACGGCCATAATACTATCCTTGGGATGTAGCCTTGCAAGGCCACCTTATGTTAAACCTTTACAGCGTTTTTTTCTTTTAACTGCCGACCGTATTCATACCCTTTATCGAAAGCCTTGAGGTTCAGTTCCTCTGTGCCTGCCGGGACCGAGCTTTCTACCCCCTTGCGTAATGCCTCCTTGGGTATTAGGTCAGTCACCGCCCCTAAAAACCCTAACATAACGATGTTCAAAACGATCTTGTGGCCTAGCTCCTCGGCAATACGAGTACCCGGGATGCCGTAAGCCTTTACTTTTGGCCCGTGTTTCTCCGGCTTAACCAGATCCTTTTCGTAGACAATCGTGCACTCGTCAGCCATCGTATCCTTGTGGGTCATATAACCGTCATTGGACATGGCCAGCATTACCTGTGGCGAGGTAGCATACGGATACAGTACCCGGGTGTCGGAGACAACCACTTGGGCGCTGCAGGCGCTGCCACGCGCCTCCGGTCCAAAACTCTGGGTTAAAGTGGCATGTTGATTACTGTAGATGGATGCGGCTTTGCCGATGATATAGCCACAAAGGATCACCCCCTGGCCTCCTAAGCCGGTGATTCTAATTTCATTTGTCGCCATTGCCGCCTCCGTAGGGTTTATATTTGTCGCCGAATTTCTTCTTATAGGCATTGTTCAGGCAGTCGAGGTAGGTTGGCTTTTCAATATCCACGAACTTGCCCACCGCGATTTTCGACTGGTAATCAATGTTGACTTCTTTTGGATCAGCGCCATGCCTGATGACGCTGTTATCGTGGTAGAACTTCATCAGGTCAAGACCGGAGCCAAGTTTATTTAGCCTGGCATAAAGGGTGGAACAGGGAGCGATAACCTCTACAAATGAAAACCCCCTCTTGGTGAGGGCTTCTTTGATAGCCACGGTCAAGCGGCGGACATGCAAAGCGGTCCAGCGGGCTACATACACCGCCCCCGATGATGCCGCTAGGAGAGGTATGTTAAACGGGTGCTCGTAATTACCATAAGGTGAGGTAGCCGATCTGGCAGTAATCGGTGTGGTTGGGGCGACCTGGCCGCCGGTCATGGCATAAATAAAGTTGTTCACACAGATGACAGTGATATCAACGTTGCGTCTGGCCGTATGGATCAGGTGATTGCCGCCGATGGAGACTAAATCTCCATCGCCGGAGAAAACAATGACCTTCAAATCCGGCCGGGCGATATGTAGGCCGAGGGCAAATGGAATCGCCCGGCCATGGGTTGTATGAAACGAATCGAGCTTCGTGTACCCAGCTACTCGGCCGGTGCATCCGATCCCGGAGACTATCGCCACATTGTTCAGGTCAAGCTGGAGCTGTTTAAGGGCGACGGCCAGGGCCGTCACCGTAGTCCCGATCCCGCAGGTGGGGCACCAGATATGCGGGATACGGTCCATCCGGAGGAGTCTCTCCATCGGATGCTCTTCTCTTTCCTGCATCCGTTTTTCAGTTACTTTTGTGGTCATTTAACAGCTTCCTTTATGGTCTTATAAATATCATCCGGATTATGCACGGTCCCCCCGGCATGCCCGACAAGGTAGGTCTGGCATTTTCCGGCGGCACACCGGTCCATTTCCAGAAATACCTGACCGTAGTTCATCTCTACCATAATTAATGACTTCACCTGGCCAGCCAGTTCTCTGACCCGCTTTTCCGGAAAGGGCCAGACGGTAACCATCTTAATCTGGCCAACTTTAATACCCTCTTTCCTTGCCTTGGTAATGGCCGGCTGGATCACCCGAGAGGAGATGCCATAAGCCATTACCACTATCTCGGCGCCTTCAACATCTTTCTCTTCAAGCCAGATAATCTCATCGACATGGTTATTTACCTTATCGATAAGACGACGAACATTTGTCTCCTGGGTTTCGGCATTAATGACGGGGTAGCCCCTGTAATCGTGAGTCAGACCTGTAACATGAAACTTGTATCCCTTACCGACAGGTAAAAAAGGAGATACCCCTCCCTCGGTGGGCTCGTACGGCCAGGCTTCTCCAGGTTCCTTATCGGTATATCGGCGTTCAACCAACTCGATCTCTTCAGCGGGAGGTATAACCACCCTCTCAGTCATATGCCCGACGCACTCATCAGTCATAACCAGTACCGGCATGTGATATTTTTCAGAAAGGTTAAAGGCGTGGATAGTCAGCTCGAACGATTCCTGAGGCGAGTCTGGAGCTAGAGCAATTACCTCGTAGTCGCCATGGGAGCCCCAGCGAGCCTGCATCATGTCGGCCTGGCCGGGGAGGGTGGGCAGGCCGGTCGAGGGGCCACCACGCTGAACATTTATGAGCACGCAGGGTGTTTCCAACATAATACCCAGTCCGAAATTCTCCATCATTAAGGAAAACCCGGGCCCGGAGGTGCAGCTCATCGATTTTACGCCCCCCCACGAGGCACCTAAGATCGCCGCCATACTGGCCAGTTCATCCTCCATCTGGATAAAAACACCGCCGATAAGAGGGAACCGTCGAGAGACCCTCTCAGCAATCTCAGTGGATGGTGTGATTGGATAGCCAGCGAAAAACTTACAACCGGCGGCAATACCCCCCTCAGCAGAGGCATGGTTGCCGTCAAGGTAATGGGAACCGGTAAGAACATTTTTAGGGTCAGCTTTCAATTGATCACCTCCTTTTCCTCTGCCTCAACTCGCACACAATAAATGGCGTAATCGGGGCAAAGCATCTCACAGAGATCACAGTTGACACATTCATCAGGCTTGACAACCACCGGAGGGTGATAGCCTTTGGAATTAAATTCATCCGAAAGTTCTAGAACACCCTTGGGGCAATATTCCACACAGAAACCGCACCCCTTGCAGCGCTCCTTTATGATATGAAGTTCACCCCGGGGGACCTTAAGCTTGTCAATGTCTAATGGGGTTCTCCAGAATTTCATATAAGGACTCCGTTTTTAGGCCACATATTGGAACTTGCCTTTTTGCATCTTTAATAATAATGCTTGTGATTTTTTTCTCATAAACTCATAATCGTAGAAAAAACACTACTCATAGCCTTGGCCCAATAACGAGCCGTTATGCCCATTAAGAAGCCAGCTAACTTTTCCGAAGGTAATAAATTGCAAGTCAAATGTCCAACGAAAAATCAAGAAACTGCCTGACGTAAGAGCTATAAATACATACTGTTTATTGTGCCAAAAAGCACTCTTGCAAAAGTACTACCTGCGACAAGCTCTTTTCTCTCTTGCCAGCGGTCCTTAGACGACGTATATTATTAGTATGAAGCAGTTGGTTTGCAGCACAAGATGTTCAGTTGAAACCCTGGGCAAATGGCTTTCAAGTATAGTATAAGGTTGAGCGGTGCCGGTGGCCACGGGCTGATTCAGGCGGCAAGGATACTGGCAGAAGCGGCTGCCATATACGATAACAAGAATGCCGCCGAGAGTTGTTCTTACGGGCCTGAAGCGCGGGGAAGCTCCAGCCGCGCTGAGATAGTTATTTCCGACGAAGCCATCGATTCTCCCAAAATTGAGGCGATTGATCTTTTGATGGCTCTAAGCCAGGAAGCCTTCGACAAGTATATTAAAGACTTGGGACCCTCGGGTATTGTGGTGACGGATTGCCGTGTTCAAACTGGTGATGAGCTCAAGAGTCGCAAAGTGTATTCGGCACCATTTATGGAAATCGCCGAGAAGGAATGTGGACAGCCGGCCATGGTCAATATTGTTGCCCTGGGTTTTTTCGCCGAGGTGAGCGGGATTGTCTCCAAGAAATCAATTCGTCAGGCGATTCTGGCTCGCGCTCCGAAGATGTCTGAGAGCACTTACATCCAAGCGTACGAGGCTGGTTCGAAAGCTGCCGCTCAACAACTTAACAAACAAGAGTATCAGGCAAAAAAATGAGTTTTCACATAGTCTTATCAGCTCCCAAAGATCCGACCATTAGCAAGTGTCTCCCAACCGTTCTTCAGCAGCCACTCTCCCTTCCCAACAACTGAGGGATTTGCGCGAATGAAAGACCCTTTGACTCGTCTGACTGAAAAAACCGCTGCTTTGGGCAATTACAACCGCAAATATCTTCATATCATCTCCTCTAATATCGAGAAATTGACCGCCTCATTAGAACAGCAGTCCAAACACGATACTGTGCATCTGTGGAGTTATTCGATGGAGATTCCCGGTGAGATGGATACAGTCCTGGAAACGGCCTCCAACGACGACGAAAAATTGGACTTTCTCGGGTGTTACTTTGGTCTGCAGTTTTTGCACATGAATCTCCGCATGGTGGATATCGTTAAGTTGGAACTGGCTACCAGCTCCGACCGCTCGCAAACTGGCAAAAAGTTAATGCTGGAGGCGGGCCGGATGTTCCGCTACCTGACAAAATGCTATATGGAACGCTTACTGGACCTGTTCCTCGATAAAAATAGCGAGTTGGAGTTTGTCATACTGGGGGTCGGCACCAGGGCTGACCAGGACGATATTGACCTGGGCATAGTTCACCGAGAACCTGGAGACTGGGGAAACCTCAACCGCGCTATTTGCAGGTTGGCCAACCAGATGTTTAAGAAAGCGACCCGGCTCCATTTCCACCTCTCCGAACATGTGGGGAAGAACAGCTTAACTGCCACCATTGAACAGTATGAGGAAATACTGGATAAGGGTACCTATGATTTTGTCATAGTCACCGAGATGCTCGGAGCAGCCCCTATTCTTGGAAGCTATCCCCTTTATGAGCAGTTTAAGACGAGAGTGACGGACCGTTTTTACTGCGATGCGAAAGGTAAAGAGAATCGCTTTCATGAAGGTTACCTTCGTGGTATCCTTGGAGAGATCCACTCTCTTCTAACTCGCCTGAAACCACAGGAAGCGATCAATCCCAAGGACGATGCCCTGCGCCCTATAAAAGCCCTGCTAACAGCTCTCAAACTGGTATATGGTGTGGAAAAAGTCAACGCCTGGAATGTCATTGACGAACTCAAAGAGAAAAATCCCCAGCGCCAGCCCCAGTATAACGACCTCGAACGAACTCTTAGTTTCTTCGAACTGTTTCGGCACCTCTACCAGATCACTGTTGCCCAGGATGAAGATATCAGCCTCGGTGAACCGGGTATTGAAGCTATGGTGGCAAAAGTCGCCGAGATGATAGGTTTCGAGAAAAAGGGAGTGGTCTCGGCCAAAGATTTCATGTTAGTGATCTATTATGAATTTCTGGGGAAAAGCATTCAAGCCATCGATATCTTAACCAGTGATCTGAAGAAACATTTACATGAGATTACCATATTCAAGCCAATTTTTTCAGGAGATATCCACAAAAAGCCGGGCTACAAAGGGAACCTGGCGGTTGATTTCATCCGGGCATCAACGTTTTCCAAGGGGATTGCTTACTGGGATGATTTCCTGGAAGAGTTGAGTGGTGAGGACAACCTGTTTTACAACGAATTCATCGAAAGCTTTGATCAGTTGCCTGAAAAAATGCGCCGCAAAATTGCCCAGGTGTATGTAGCAGGGATTTATGACCCAACCGCAGTTCTAAGGTTTCTTGTCATTCTTGGAGAAAAGGGCAATAGTGAAAAGGCTAAGAGGGTATTTGGTATCGTCAGTCGGTTATTTATCGACGAATTGGGCCGGCTCCCTGGCACCCCAGCGGCATTAACACAAATGTTGAATGCTTACCCGGAGACCCTTAACAGGTTTCTATCTCTTATCGAATGGGAATCTTTAGCTAAATTTGCAAAACTCGCTCAAAGGAAAGCAGCCTTACCTGAGCTTCTTCCCACGCATAAGCAACTTCTCGCACTGGCAAATGTACATTACGAGAGCAGTCATTTCTTCAAGCAGCATTTCCATCAGATCTTGAACAAGCATCCCATATATATCAGAAACCTTCACCACCACGACAAGCTCAGGGAAATAACCACCGGCTTTTATAGCGACCTTACATCTTTGCCATCTTTGAACGACCGAATTGAAGGGCTCGGAGATTACTATGACCTGGAATTCGTTAGGGTAAGTTTACTGGCTATGGCCGGCGCCGGTTGCGAGCAAACCGATGCTGAGTTTATCGAATTCTGTGACAATTACACGCTCTCTTTGTACGAGTTCTGCCAACAGGATGTGCGCTTATCGCTGGGCTATTCCATGCATACTCACGACCTATTTGCGCTGTATGCCGCCGGCGGCCACGCCCGGGAGCAGGGTTTCGATGATGACTATGATATGATTGTTATCCTCGATTCCACTGACGTTGAGGAGATCGATTACTGCAACAAGATCGTGGGTAAAATGAACTCCCACATACTCAAGCGTGGTATTCTTCCCCACCACCGTTTCGCCGACCATTTCGGCAGCTATGTAATAAGCTTTGACCAACTAGCTGACCATCTAAGCAGCGACAGCGAAGATATCTTCATAGATCAATCACAGATCTTGAGTTCAAGGATGCTTGTGGGAAATCGTAAACTTGAGCGCAAACTTCAACAGGAAATCATCGACCCTCATATATTCGCCCGAGGGCCGGAATATATCGAGTACATGAAGGGGGAGATGAACTCCCGTCATGCCGAGGAAGACAACGACCAGAGAAATGACATCAAAGAATGCCGCGGCGGGCTGCGTGATATAGAGATGCTTCTGCTGATGTACAAGACCAAATACCAGGTACGCGATCCATTGTCGAGGAAATTCCTGAAGCGCCTTGTTGAAATCGAACCGGAAAACGCCGACAAATTCGTCTACGTAGAAGACCATTTGAACTTCATAAAAAACCTGCGCGATCTGTACCGTTTGAAAGTCGCTGCCCATAACGTTATCGATCAAGAGTACCTCCCACCGGTAGCTGCCAGTATGGGCTACGGTGACACTGCCGAAGCCACTGAAAAGTTATACAACGACTTTTTAACGCGTACCGGGCAAGCAGCCAAGGTCATTGAAAAATTGGTGGATGGGATAAAGATTTAGAATTCCTGTCGGGTTTCTCACCCGTGCGAAACTGATCCTTCACACGCTCCTAAAAAATGGCGTAAGTTCTACATTTTTCGCTTGACTTCGTTTG
>JADFVC010000388.1 GCA_015222355.1 Chloroflexota bacterium
CCCCGGGACCACTCGTGACAGCATCGACACGCCGTTCATGTACAATGATAAGCGCTATGTTCTGATTGACACCGCAGGGATCCGTCGTAAAGGAAAGGTCAGCCAGACGCTCGAGAAATACAGCGCTGTTAACGCGTTGAAGGCGATGGATAGGGCGCATGTGGTTTTGATGGTCATCGACGCAGTCGAGGGGGTCACCGACCAGGATCTCGCGGTCGCAGGCTATGCATACGAAAAGGGGCGTGCCCTGATTCTGGTTGTCAATAAGTGGGATTTGCCGGAAAAAGACAATAAAACCATGGGGATTTTCGTTGCTGAAGTCCGTCGGCGTTTTAAATATCTGCCGTTTGCGCCGCTGGTTTTTGTCTCGGCACTGACCGGGCAGCGAGTCGCAAAAATTATGCCGATGGTTGCTGAAGTTTATGAAGAATTTGACCGCCGTGTGTCGACCCCTCGGTTGAACAAAGGATTGGAAGAGTTTACGCAGAAAAATCCACCTTCTATGGTTCGCGGGCAGCGGATCAAGTTTTATTACGCCGTCCAAGGGGCCGTTCGGCCGCCGACATTTGTCCTTTTCACCAATCGCCCTGATGATATTCATTTTTCCTACCAGCGTTATCTGATCAACTGTTTTCGGGAGAAGTTCGCTTTTGACCGGGTTCCGATCCGCTTGCAGTTTAAAGGACGTGGTAAAGCGGGTTGATGAAGAACAAAATCTTTACTCGCGGCGTTTTCTTGGTTATCTTAGTATGTCCTTAGAAATTATTATTGGCCGCCTGAGGTAAAGAGAACTTATTAGGGATCTGCTTGTTATGGGGCTAGAAGGCTATCTTGAGGATCTGGGGATCGGTGATATCCTGCAGATTGTCAGTCTGAGTAAAAAGTCGGGAACGCTCTCTTTAAATAAATTACGAGAGTCGGGCAGCATTACCTTTGTTGACGGTCAGGTGGTGCGGGCAACGTCCAGTTCTTCTCCGGAAACCCTTGGGCAACTTCTGAACAAAGCCAAGCTTGTCACTGAAGAACAAATTGCCGAGGCTCTGGCCCGGCAACAACAACTCAAAATGCACCAGCCGCTGGGACGCATCCTCAGTGAGACATGTCAGATTAAGCCTGAAGTTATTGAAGCTGTTGTTCGGGAGCATGTCGAAAAAGTTGTTTTCAGTTTTTTGTCCTGGACTTCGGGTGCTTTTGTCTTTCAACTCGGAGAACCGCAAGTGTTCGGCAGTACGGCGCTGAATCCTTTTGATTTTATGCTGGAGAAGGGGATTTCCTCGCAACGTCTGGTGTTTAAGGCACAAACTCTGAGTCCCCGGGAAGGGGATGACGGGGTTGCCGATGACGCTGCCGTAGAGAGAGAAATCGCCCGGCTTGAAAGTCGTTTGGATAATCAGGGACTCAGTCTGTTGCGTGGCATGCTGGCTGAGTTGGAATATGCGTCAATCGGCGGAGGGATTATTCTGCTGATTTTGCGCTATGCGAGCGAAATCATGAACCGGGCAATCGTCTTTGATGTGCGAGGGAGACAACTGGTCGGGCTTGGACAGTTTGGACTGTCGGGACTTTCTATGGCAGCGGATGAAATTGTTCGCAAGATGCGCCTGAACATAGAACCCGGTTCATTATTTGCCAAAGTGATGCAGCAAAAAACAGCAATCCGTTCTCCCCTCAGTGAGACATCTGCTGAGCGGGCTTTAGCGGAGATTTTGGGAGGGCCTTCGAAAGAGGTTTTTCTTGGCCCTCTGGTCAGTGATGGCAAAGTTGTCGCTATATTGTATGGGGATAATTATCCGGACAACAAGCCGATTAAATCTGCCAATAGTTTTGAGATTTTTCTTTCTCAGGCCGGTCTGGCGATGGAGCAGGCATTGCAGGTTTGATGATTGAATGCCTGGTGAATCGTTTTGCACACGAAATGAAAAGATTGGGGTTTGATTTTGAAAAAAATGCTGATAGCTGACGATTCTTCGACGATGCGGGCGCTGATCACCTCCACACTGGAATCGCTGGATGATTTCGAACTGATCGAGGCGACCAGTGGTTTTGATGCGTTACGCAAGTTGCCCAGAGACAAAGTGGACCTGATTCTTACTGACATAAATATGCCGGATATCAACGGCCTTGAGCTGGTCAGTTTTGTGCGCAATAACCCTCTCTATGAAAAGACCCCGTTGATTATAATCAGTACCGAAGGAAGCGAGCGGGATCGCGAAAAGGGGCTTGCCCTCGGGGCGAATGCCTATCTCGTCAAGCCTTTCAAACCGGAAGCTTTACAGCGGTTGGTCGCTGAGCTGCTAGCTTAAAGGATAGGTGGATGGCCAATCAGCCGATTGATGATTTTCTTGCCGAATCCGAGGAGCTCCTGGAGAAACTGAATCAGGATCTGGCGGTTCTTGGTGATGAAGAGCAGACCGGGCAAACCAACCCGGATCTGCTGAATGGTATTTTTCGTGATGCCCACTCGATCAAAGGGCTGGCTGGGATGTTTGGCTTTGAGGATATCGCAGATCTTGCCCATCATCTGGAAAACCTGCTCGATCATCTTCGTCTGGGAAAGGTTGTGCTGGATGCGGATCTGATCGACTGTCTGTTTGATGTCTTGGAAGGTTTAGCGGGTTTGGTTCGTGGCAAAACTGAAAACCCGGATTTCTCCCAGGATATTTCAGCCTACTTGACCCGGATTGACAAGCTACTGAACGCTCCTGCAGAGGAATCAACTCATCCTTTTGCCAAGTTGAATATCGATTCTTCTCTTCTTGATGTGTTAACAGAATATGAAGAGCATCGTTTACAGGAGAACCTGAAGCAGGGGAAATGCCTGTACTTGGTGAACGTGGCCTTTTCTCTGACGAGTTTCGACACTGAATTGGCTGCGCTGACCGAAAAAATCAAGGCCCGGGGTGAGGTGATCAGTAC
>JADFVC010000389.1 GCA_015222355.1 Chloroflexota bacterium
ACAGGGCCAAGGCTCAATTCAAATAGACACAAACGGAGGTGTTCAGGTGGCAGAAATAATTGACGGTAAAGCAATGGCGGCGGATTTGCGACAGGAAATTGCAACCGATACGGCAGCATTGATCGAGCAAGGGATCACTCCCGGCTTGGCTGTGGTTCTGGTTGGTGAGGATCCGGCCAGCAGGGTTTATGTATCGATGAAGGAAAAGGCCTGTGCTGCGACAGGAATTTTTTCCGATGAGTACAAGTTGCCGGTCGAGACCAGTGAAGCTGAATTGCTCGAACTGATTGTCAAACTGAATACTGATGAGCGGATCGACGGCATTCTGGTTCAGTTGCCGCTGCCGGAGCATATCGATGAGGCGAAAGTCCTTGAGGCCATCTCTCCCGCCAAGGATGTTGATGGTTTTCATCCCTACAATGTCGGTCGATTCGTCACCGGAAACCCGCTCTTTCAACCCTGTACCCCTTATGGTGTGATGAAGATGCTGGAACGTACCGGCGTCGACCTGAAGGGGAAAGAGGTTGTTATCGTCGGGCGTTCGAATATTGTCGGTAAGCCGGTTGCCTTGATGTGCCTGGCTGAACATGCCACGGTGACGATCTGTCATTCCCGTACCCGGGATCTGCCGGCGAAAGTGGCCGCAGCCGATGTGGTGATTGCCGCCGTCGGGGTGCCGGAAATGATCAAAGGTGACTGGATCAAGGAAGGTGCCGTGGTGATTGATGTCGGTGTCAACCGGGTCGGCGGGAAAAAACTGGTCGGTGATGTCGATTTTGCCGCAGCTTCGGAGCATGCCTCTGCTATCACCCCGGTGCCGGGCGGTGTTGGTCCAATGACCATTACCATGCTGCTCTATAATACTGTTGTCAGTGCTAAACGCCGGGCGGCACAAAAATCCAGGTCGGTCTGAATGATTATCGGAGGTTCCAAAGGGCGTGAGGAACTTGAAGCGCTGCTGGAAGACTGTCAATCCTTGTTTCTGATCGGTTGCGGTTCCTGCGCAACGGTCTGCAAGGTGGGTGGCGAAGAGGAGGTGTTTGCCGCCCAGGAGTGGCTCGAAGGACTCGGTCTTGAAGTCACCGGGAGTGTGATTCTTGACGAGGCCTGTCATATCATGCGGGCGGCACGCGAACTGCGCCGTTTGCGGGTGCAGGTGGCAGAGGCCGATGCGCTGCTGGTGATGAGTTGTGGCGCCGGGGTGCAATCGATCTCCGATTGCACGGAAAAGCGCGTGCTGGCTGCGGTTAATTCTCTGTTTCTCGGTAACACTCGGCGTTTCGGCCAGTATGAAGAAAAATGCTCCCTCTGTGGTGACTGTATCCTCAACGAAACAGCGGGCATCTGTCCGGTGACCAATTGCGCCAAAGGGTTACTTAACGGACCTTGTGGCGGCATGGAAAACGGTTACTGCGAGGTTGATAACGAAAGAGAGTGTGCCTGGGTCAGGATATATCATCGTTTGGAGAAACAACAGCGCCAAGGGGTGTTCGCGAAAACTGTTGCCGCCAAAGACTGGAGCCGAAAGTTCAAGCCCGGGTTGCACCAGTTAGACAGATCCTCCGGTGCGGAGCGAAAAAAGTGAGTCGTTTTGCAGAAAAGCTCAGTCGGCAGCAGTTTGTACTGACCGCAGAAATCGCTCCTCCCAAGGGGGTCGATGTTACCCTTGCTCTAGAGAAGGCAAAACGACTGGAAGCTGTCGATGCGATCAATATCACTGATAATCAGGGTGCCTGCATGCGCATGTCACCGCTGGCGCTGGCGCGACTGTTGATTGAGCATGGGTATGAGCCGATCCTGCAATTGACTTGCCGTGACCGCAACCGGATGGCTCTGCAATCCGACCTGCTTGGCGCTGCGGCCCTGGGGATTGAAAATCTTCTCCTGTTAACAGGAGATCACCCACGTTTTGGTGACCATACTGCCTCTCGCCCGGTCTTCGATCTTGATTCTGTGCAACTTTTACAGGTGGTTGATGGTCTGATAAACGGGACCGACATGGCCGGCAAGGCTCTCTCTGTTTCGCCGCATTTTTTTCCTGGCGCCGCTGTCGCCCCGGCCACCGAGCCGCAACAATTGGTGTTGAAAAAGTTTCAGAAAAAGATTGCCTGCGGTGCGCGTTTTTTCCAAACTCAAGCGGTTTTTCAACGTTCGCAGCTTGAATCTTTCATGCTGGCTGCCGACCGTTTTCAGGTTCCGGTGATTCTGGGTGTGCTGTTGTTGAAAAACCTGCGCATGGCCGAATTTCTGAATCGTAATGTTCCCGGTGTACAGGTGCCGGAAGATTTGCTAAAACGCCTGGAGGAGGCAACGGACCCGTTGGCTGAAGGGGTTCGGATTGCCCGGGAGATGGTCGCCCTGGGCCGTGAATTCTGCCAGGGAGTGCATCTGATGACCTTTGGTTGTGAAGATTTAATTCCGCAGATTCTAGCGGAGTAGTGATCCGTTTACTTTTCAAACCAAGGAGCCGGCCGATGAAAAAAACCGTATTAAATCAGCTGCATCATCAAGCGGGTGCCAGAATGGTTGAATTCGGCGGTTGGGAGATGCCTGTCCAGTATGCCGGGGTTATTGCCGAACATATGGCGGTCCGTGAGGCGGCAGGATTGTTTGATGTCTCTCACATGGGGGAGATTGAGGTCAGCGGACCGCAGGCTTTCGATTTTCTTCAGTATGCCACGACGAATGATGTTGCCGGGTTGGTTGACGGTCAGGTGCAGTACACGGCGCTCTGTTATCCGAGCGGTGGGGTGGTCGATGATTTAACCCTTTATCGTTTTGCTGCTGATAATTATCTGCTCTGTGTGAATGCGGCAAATATCGACAAGGATTTCGCATGGCTGCAGTCGCTACTGGCTGACAGTGATTTCTCTGATCTCAGGTTGATTAATCGCAGTGCTGAGTATGCCCAGATTGCTCTGCAGGGGCCCTTGTCCGAAAGCATTCTTGCCGAGCTGACAGATACCGATCCGGGAACCATCAAATACTATCATTTTGCTGAAGGGGAAGTGGCCGGAATTCCGACGATCATTTCGCGCACCGGTTATACCGGTGAAGATGGATTCGAATGCTACTGCCCGGCTGCGGAGGGTGTTAGCCTCTGGCAGGCGTTGATGGACGCCGGAACTCCGTCGGGGCTGGTCCCGACCGGGCTCGGGGCTCGGGATACCCTGCGGCTGGAAAAAGCTTATGCCCTTTATGGGCACGAGATCACTGCCGAGATTCTGCCTCTTGAAGCACGACTGGCCTGGATCGTTAAGCTGAATAAAGGTGATTTTGTCGGTCGCCGGGCATTGCTTGAGGCAAAAGAGGCGGGGCTGAAGCGGAAGCTGATCGGCTTGAAACTGACGGAGCCGGGTGTCCCACGGGAAAGCTACCCGGTCCTTTGTGACGGGTGTGAAGTCGGCTATGTGTCCAGCGGGACCATGTCCCCCTGTTTGAGACAGGGGATTGCGCTGGTACTCGTTGAGGCTGAGATTGCCGATGGCACACAACCACTGCAGATCGGTATTCGTAAACGTCACGTTGCCGCTGAGCGCGTCAAGCTGCCGTTTGTATAATAACTGAATGTAACTATTCAGCGTACTAGGCTGGCGCCGCCCATTCCAAGGGACGCATGAACCCATCCATGGGGCTTAACTGTCGCCATCCTGGCGACAGATACCCTTTTCATGGGCGTCGCCAGCCTATCTACAGTCGTGCTGAATAGTTACAACTGAATTAACACTGTTCACAGGAGGACAGCATGGATTTTCCAGAGGAACTGAAGTATACCGAAGAGCATGAATGGGTTTTGGTTGAAGGTGAAATCGCCACCATCGGCATCACCGAATTTGCCCAGGACCAACTGGGAGATGTCGTTTTTGCCGAACTGCCCGAAGTCGGAGATGAACTGGTCGCCGGCAAGACCTTCGGTGTTGTCGAGTCGGTCAAGGCGGTTTCCGATATCTACTCTCCGGTGAGTGGTGAAGTCGTTGAAATTAATGATGAACTTCCCGATGAACCGGAAGTTCTGAATACTTCACCCTACGAGGATGGCTGGATGCTCAAGCTCCGGTTGTCCAACCCGGATGAGCTTGATGCCTTGATGGATGCAGCCGCTTATCAGGAATTTATTGAGCAGGACTGATAACGGCTTTCCGGACGACTTTGCTGTTTGAACTGTTTGAAAGGATATCTATGCGTTATCTGCCCCAGACTGATGCGGATGTGCGGCAGATGTTGGAAACGATCGGCGTCGCTAAGATCGACGACCTGTTTTCCGGCATTCCGGAAAGTTGCCGCCTGCAATCTCCCCTGAAGCTGTCGCCGGCTCTGTGCGAATCCGAATCGATGGCAGTGTTGCGGAGCTTGGCCGAGCAGAATGCCCAGGTTTCCGAATGGGATTCCTTTCTCGGCGGCGGGGCCTATAATCATTTCATTCC
>JADFVC010000390.1 GCA_015222355.1 Chloroflexota bacterium
ACTATCAGCGGTAAAAGTCTGCGCATACGAAACTCCTTGACCGAATTCATGATTGACTCGCCACTGCCGGCCTGATCCCGAGAGCAATCAGCACCAGCATATCAGCACCCATTCTGAATAGTTATCGAACTTATTATGGTGTACATGGTACTGGAGCAACGGTCAGAAACTCTCCCAGATATTCCATCAGCGCCCCCTTCCCAGAAGTTCAAGCATCTGGCTGCGGAATTTTCCGGCCCCGCCATTGGCCGGGTGACGCACCTTGGCCGCGGCAATTCCCAGCTGCTGCAATTGCACCGCCGATTTCTCGCCGACGGCAATGACTTGGGCAAATTTCCCCAGCTCAAGCAACTGCCGTAAAACCCGGTGCCCGGCAACCAGCTCGTCATCTTTTGGCGTCCGGTTACTGAGCAGACCCTTCGCAGACTGATAGGGGTGCCAAGGGAAGGCATTCCACAAAACCACCGAGCGCGGATCGATCCCCCGTTCAGCAAAGAACCCCCAAACAATGGTTGCCGTCGGCTCAGTGAACCCCAGTTTGCGAACCTCAGGGCGGCTGGTGCGCTGCGGCTCCAGAGTCCGAAATACCATCTCCGCGGACAACCCCTTGTGCGCCAATCCCCCCAGCAGCAGGCGTTCCGAGGTCATCGGGATACCGCTGAAATGCCCTCCCTGGTAGCCGATCGCCTCGGCCAGCAGGAGCGTCTGCGCCCTGCCGAGCCGCTCTTTGAGGTACTGCTGCAGCTGTCGGCATCGCACCAAGGGCCCTTGCTCATCGGCATCATGTTCAGAATCGACCTCACCCCAGGGATTGAAGACACCGGCCGAACGGTAATTGCTGAGGCTGGCAACAAAGGTTTCAGGCATTTTCCACCATTTGTGCGAGGATGAAAGGCTGCACAATCAGCATACGAAAGGGTTTATCCAGGGTTGTTTCCCAGGCGGCAATCTGTTCGGCCGTCGGCTTCACCAGCTGTCCGGCGGCAATCCAGCCATCCACCCGGCCTTTATCGTCTGTCGCCACAGCCACCGCCGTATCAATCAGGTCGAGAGCCGCATCGACCAGAATAATGGCATCACGTTGCATGTGAATACGCAGGTCTTTCCAGCCGACCTCGGCCAAGGCCTGCTGGAAACTTTCAACAATCTCAGACATCAGTTTTCTCCTGAAAAATCGATGCTGGAGCATAACCAGAGCGGCAGGCAAGGTCAAGGAGCCTGTCGGACGTAACAAAAACCTAAGGCTTTTCAAATTTACAGATCAAAACTTAAGAAAATTCAATGTTTATCCGATAAACGTGGTATCATTATAAAAATTAATTTTCCGGCATAAATAAGAGATTTAAATATTTGATGGCTGAGTCAAAAGAACAAAATGTCGAAGTCGGCAAAAAACTGCTCCGTGAGATCAATAATGATGCTTTCGACCTGCGTGTCGAAGCTCACAACGACTATTTTGAGTGCCGAGTCAGTATCAAGGTTCATGACCTGGAAAACAGCATTTCTCCGGCAGAACTGATCAGCCTGCTGAAAACACAGGACATTTCGGAAGGGCTCGACCTTGAGCAACTGGCTGTTTTTTGCACTGAAGCAGCCAGTGGTGAAGATCCACAGGACTTTCTACTGGGAACGGGCAAGGCACCTGTCCCTGGTGAAGATGGCTATTTTGAGTTGTTTGTCGATACCGGAAGCGAGAAAATCGAGCTCGAAGAAGACCAACAGGGCCGGGTCGATTTCAGATCGATCCAGAGTTTTACCAACATTGAACCGGGTCAGCTGATCGGGACCATCTATCTGCCGACCAAAGGGATCCCCGGCAGAACCATCACCGGAATACCAATCCCCCCACAAGACGGGCAACCGGCCAAACTGACAGTTGGAGAAGGGATTGTTGTCAGTGAGGATGGCACCCAGGCCATTGCTGACAAGGGCGGTCGGGTGATTTTTGAAAACAACCGACTGTCAATCGCCGAAGAGTTTGTCGTCAGTGGTGACGTCGACCTGAGTGTTGGACATATCAACTTCAACGGCTTTGTCGATATCAAGGGGGATGTGCTGGACGATTTCAACATCAAAGCCAGCAAGGGAATCAATATAGCCGGAGCCGTCGGGGCCTGCCGAATCGAAGCGGACGGGCCGGTCACGATCGGCACCATGGCTGGCATGGGCAGCGGCCTGATCCGCTGCAAAGGTGATTTCAAAGCTCGTTATCTGAACCAAGTCACCGTCGAATGCTGGGGCGATGTGCAGGTCGACAACGAAATCAGAAACTCGACGATCAAATCAACTTGCGGCATCAGCGTCCCCAAGGGCCTGATTACCGGTGGTCAGGCGATCGCTCTGGAAGGCATCGAAGCAAAAATTTTCGGTTCCAAGGCAGGCGGCAAAACCCATCTGACTGCAGGTATCTACTTCCCGGAAGCGGACCGGCTCAATTATCTACGCACCCGGCTTAAAAGTGTCGCCTATCAGCTGAAAAAAATCTCTGATACCCTGCCACTGCTCCACAAAAAACCGTTCGAAACAATGCGCAAAGCCCTGCGGGAAGCGATTGAACTGAGGGTCGATATTTTAACGCAGCGCCAGGTCGACCTTGCGGAGGAGAGAGATGGGTTGACCGACGAACTCACCAGTTTCAAAAATGCCGAACACCCCACCACAAATCCCAAAATTAATGCGTTAGGTGCCATCAAAGAAGGGGTTATCATCAGCCTCGGTGAGACAACGGAAGAGTTCAAGCACGAGGTGAGCGGACCGGTCACCATTATTGAAAATTCCCAGCACGGCGGATTACGCCAACTTTCCCACTCTCCTCTGAAAATCTCTGCTGAAAAGCTGGAAAAAGATGCCTTGGATGCAGAAAACAATGAAAGCGAAACCGTCTCTGCCGCGAACAATGAAACCCTGACAAACTGATCTGCCCCTTTTCATTGCCTGGGTTTCAGGGTCAGTGACGATTCCGGAGCTGTGCAATCACCTTTTCTGCCGTCTGGTTCGACGCGTTGACACAGTCGTTCAGCCCGATGCCGAAGAAGGCGTTGCCGGTCAACAACAGCTCGGGCTGATCGGCCAGGGAATCCTCGATCGCCAGCAGTCGCTCGCCATGGCCGCGCGTGTATTGCGGGATAGCGTGACGGTGACGAAAAATCCGCACAAAGTCGGGCTCGGCATCAATCCCCATGATCTGTTTCAAATCCGTCATGGTGCGATCTTTCACCTC
>JADFVC010000391.1 GCA_015222355.1 Chloroflexota bacterium
CGTAGACAGCCACGCCTCCGCGCAACCGCTTGATTTCCTTGACCTTGAGAAAAATTGCTCGTTTCCCATATGAAAACTTGCCTAGTACCCATCCAGACTTTCCGGATGGAGTACTCTAGATTATGATGGTCTCGCAAAAAAGAATACGATGGCGTCGAAAAAAGTCCGCCCTCCGGCATTGCAGCAGTTTTTCAGTGATCTTCAAGCGGCAGTCATGCGCATCAGCATGAATTCCATCGCGAGTTGTCGGTTGACGTTTCGTTGTAAGTGATAGCGACCAGTTTCAAGTGCCTGCAATTTTTTCAGCAAACTTGTTGTGGTTTCAACCGCCAGCTGACGGTAAAGGGTTTCTTTCAGGTCAAGGTTGACCATGTCCTCTTCTGGTCGACCATGTTTAAGCAGCAGCAGGTCGCGGAAAAAAACCTGGTAAATTTCAAGGATATCATCCAGTTGTTCTTTCTCCGCGGCAAGTTCTTCAGCCAGGCTGAAGAGAGGGATAATACTGCCGGCGGAGAGACTCAGTAGCGAGTGGAGCAGATCACCTCGTCGTTCGAGATATAACCCTTTATTTTTTCCGAGTGCCTTCTGAAAACTGCCTTCTGACAGGGCCGCGAGTATTAAGGCTTCGGTTTCATCCAGCTCAAGGCGATTTGCCAGAATTTCTGCCAACCGCTGCTTTGGTAAGCGATGAAAAGGGAGCCGCTGGCAGCGGGAGCGGATCGTCGGCAAAAGCTTTTCCGGCTGACTGGTTAAGAGAATGATGACCGTGTTCGGTTGCGGTTCCTCAAGGGTCTTTAACAGGGCATTCGCTGCTGCCGGGTTGAGCTGCTCGGCACCATCGATCAGGCAGACTTTATATTTTCCTTCCAGCGGGCGCAAGGCCAGATCCTGTTGCAGGCCGCGAACCTGATCAATCTTGATACTTGTCCCTTCAGCGTCAAGCAGGTGAAGATCCGGGTGATTATTATGATCGACCTTGTGGCAGGAGGGGCAGTCACCGCAACCGTCTCCAGTTTGACAGAACAGGGCTCGGGCGAGCGCCACAGCAACCAGTCGTTTGCCGACCCCATCCGGTCCTTCAAACAGGTAGGCATGTGCAATGCGCTGATTTTTCAATGACCGCTGGAGAATGTTGATCTGCCGTTTATGGCCGATGATTGAATCAAAGGTCATAAAACCTCGCTATCTGCCGGTAAAAAGGGGTCAATAATAGCTGCCACCTGCTGAGCAACCTGATGCGGAGTCTGCTCGGCGTCGATGACGCGGATTCTTTGCGGTTCGGCTGCTGCCATGCACAGGTAGGCTCTACGGATGCGTTGATGGAGCTCAAGTTGTTCCCTTTCGAAGCGGCCCTCAGAACTGTCCTGTTGCGTTTCTTCTCGGTGTATGGCACGGCTCAGCCCGATCTCCACCGGCAGATCGAGAAGCAGAGTCAAGTCCGGATGACAACCTCCAGCCGTCAGCAGGTTGAGTCGCTTGATCAGGGCCGGGTCGAGACCTCGCCCCGCTCCCTGATATGCCAGAGTGGCATCGGTAAAACGGTCGCAGAGAACCATGCGACCCGATTGTAAGGCCGGTTGTACGATCTCTTCGATATGTTGTGCGCGGGCCGCTGCGTAAAGCAGTAGTTCTGTTTGTGGTATCATTGCGGCGTTCGCTGGATTCAGCAGGATGCCGCGAATCTGATCGGCGATCGGGCAGCCCCCGGGTTCACGGGTACGCAGAACCTTTATGCCCTGTTGTTGCAGATGTTTCGCAAGGAGCCTGATCTGGGTGGTTTTGCCTGAACCTTCGATGCCTTCGAAGGTGATAAATGGTGCCATCTACTTAAATCCAGGGAATAGGTTGGTTCAGGCAGAAATCGCTTAGCGAGTCACTGTAACGATATAAGTTGCCTTGAACAAAGCATTATAGGGAAACAGCAGTTGATGAAGCAAGATTAAACCTGCGAAATTAAAGGTACCATTTGGCAAAGAGTTTGAAGTGGCAGGAGCTTTTGGATATACTCCGCACCAATCAGCTGCTTTGCTTGGAGATCTTGGTGGAAACATTCATAGAAAAACTGGAAAAAGTACTCGGTTACCATTTTACGGATCAGCAACTCCCGCTACAGGCGTTGACACATAAATCCTTCAGTAACGAGCAATCTGACTCCGTTCAGCACAATGAGCGTCTGGAATTTCTGGGAGACGCGGTTCTGGAATTGGCGGTCAGTGAATTTGTGTTCAAACAGTACCCTGATATTCCGGAAGGGGGATTGACCCGGATTCGTTCCGAAGTTGTCTGTGAGGTGGGTCTGGCTGAGGTCGCGCAACAGCTGGTATTAGGTGAAGGGTTGCGACTCGGTAAGGGAGAGGAGAAGAGTGGCGGCCGGGGAAAATCGAGTCTGCTGGCCGATGCCCTTGAGGCGCTTCTCGGGGCCGTTTATTGTGATGGTGGATTTGCGGCCGCCTCACAGGTTATCGAGACGATATTTAGATCCTTGATTGAGCAGTCTGCTTTGTCGCGTTATGGCACCGACTATAAAACTTGTCTGCAGGAACGTTTGCAGGCGTGTTCCGGGCGGCTTCCCGAGTACCTTCTGATCCGGGTGGCGGGGCCCGATCACGAGCGGATTTTTTCTATGGAGGTTCGTTTTGATGGAAAACTGCTCGGCAGTGGACATGGCCCCAGCAAAAAACGGGCAGAACAGCAGGCCGCTGCGGCGGCCCTTGATCATCCGTTGGTCAGAAATTGTGAGTCAGTATGACAGAAGTTTTTAAATCGGGTTTCGTTGCCATTGTCGGCCGGCCGAATGTCGGCAAGTCGACGCTTTTGAACCGGATTCTCGGGCAGAAGATTGCGATCACTTCCCATAAACCGCAGACCACCCGCAACCGGATTCTGGGAATTTATAACTTTGCCGGTGGGCAGGCTTTGTTTGTTGATACCCCTGGAATTCATAAACCTAAAGGCAAATTAAATCGTTATATGGTTGATCAGGCGAAAGGTGCCTGTCGAAGTGTCGATCTCGTATTATTTCTGATTGAGGCAAATGATCAACTCGGTGGTGGGGATGAATATATTCTCAAGTTATTGGAAAAAAACCGGGTTCCGGTCTGTCTGGTGATCAACAAAATTGATCTTGTCGACCCACCTAGCCTCTTACGGCTGATTGATGCTTATGCCGTGCGATTTGAATTCAAAGAGATTGTCCCCATTTCCGCCCAGACTGGTGATGGTGTTCAACAACTGCTACAGGCCATTCAACCTTATCTGCCGGAAGGGCCGCTTTATTACCCGGAAGATATGCTGACTGATCAGCCGGAAAGATTCATTGTCGCTGAAATGGTTCGGGAAAAAGTGATGCGTCGGATCAGTGAAGAGATTCCTTACGGGGTCGCTGTGCAGGTGGATTCATTTGCAGAGAAGCCGGAAAAGAACCTGGTGGTTATCCAGGCGACCATTCATGTCGAGCGGAACAGCCATAAAAAAATTATCGTTGGCAAAGGCGGACAGATGATTCGGACACTTGGCCAGGATGCCCGTAAAGAGATTGAACGTTTTCTCGGCACCCGAGTGTATCTCGAATTGTTTGTCCGGGTGGACAAGGACTGGAGCCAGAGTGAGCGGATGCTGCGCGAACTTGGTTACGAATGATAGAGAAAGAAAGCGAATAGATGTTACCTGTTGTTGCGATCATCGGTCGGCCGAATGTCGGCAAATCAACTCTGTTTAATCGTTTGCTCGGTAGACGCAAAGCTATTGTCGAGGATATCCCTGGCGTGACCCGTGATCGACATTATGCTGAAATCACTCGTTTTTCGCGCCCTTTTCTCCTGATTGATACCGGCGGTTTCGAGCCGGCCAGTGATGATCGTCTGCTGATTCAGATGCGTGAACAATCCCAGCTGGCTATTGAGGAGGCGGATGTTATTTTTTTTCTGATGGATGTCAAAGAGGGCCTGACGCCATCGGATGAAGATGTTGCCAAGATGCTGCGGCGTATCGATAAGCCGGTTTTCTATCTGATCAACAAGGTTGATGGTGAAAAGCAAGAGGCGGCAACCGTGGAATTTTATGCCCTCGGTATCGACAAATTCTATTCCCTGTCAGCGGAACATGGTCGCGGTATCAATGACCTGTTGGCTGATCTGGAAGAGTTTTTGCCTCCGGCGGCAGAAAATAATGAGCTGGAGGGAGAAGTACGGATGGCGGTTATCGGGCGACCGAATGTCGGCAAATCCTCCTTGGTCAATCGGTTGCTCGGTTATGAACGGGTGGTGGCGAATCCGACCCCCGGGACCACTCGTGACAGCATCGACACGCCGTTTATGTAC
>JADFVC010000392.1 GCA_015222355.1 Chloroflexota bacterium
AGAGACAGTGACTGGCGGCTGGAACTTCACGGATCACAGCAGCCGGGATCACAGAATCAATCTGCTCCGCTAAGCGAACTTCAACGTTGCGGGTATCAGCACGAACCCGTTCGATATTCGCCTGGGGCACCAACACTCGGATACTCATTTTATTAGGGTCGAGAATATATCCGAGCGACGTCCCGCGCCGGACAAACTGGCCGAACAGGTCCTCAGCCTGCGGAAGCACAAAAACACCAGCCGCGTTGCTGCGTAATAACAGCGACTGCTGCTGTTCATGAGCGCGGGCCAGTTCAGCTTCAATACGGCCCAATTCTTCTTTCAACAGTGCTGATTCAGTCCGTTCGGCAAGCAAACTCAGGCGATAGCGTGCTTGATATTCCTCCAGACGTGCTGCCAAGAGCCGAACCTGAGCCGCTAACTCAGGATTTTCAGATCGAAGCAACAGGGTGCCGGGTTGGACCTGATCACCACTGGTGCTGAGGATTTCCGCAACAAAACCATCCGTCTCCGCATAAACCTGCGATTCATCCGGAGCCCACGTCACGCCCTCACAATTTGTGTAGAGTGGTACAGGAAGAAAGCACAAGCCTGCCAACAGCAACCCCAGTGGGACCAAGATGGTTAAAAAAATCCGGGCTCTTTTTCTTTGCATCTTCGAATCCTTGAGCAGAAAACCAGCTGCCTGCAGCAACGGCTTAACCAGCATGCCGAAACCAGCCCAGACCGCAAACACCACGCCGATGAAAAAAAACTTTCCGGCAACAAAGAGGATGATCCGGATTGAAATAAATATGCGATAAACGAAGGATGCTAGGGCATAGCTAAACATCCAGCCAGCTTCTCCCGGTGCCGTTGCCGGTGATTCTGAGGTGTTGACACCGAGCAAGTAACGTTGGCAGAGATAGCTGATGTAACGGTTACTGCGCTGGCCTAGATTTGGAATCTCCAGGTAATCGGCCAGTACATAATAGGCATCGAAACGCAGCAGCGGATTGCCGTTGAACAGTAACGTCGAGATCCCAGCGATCAGCATGACATTAAAAGCTGCGGCACTTATCGCACCCTGCTCGACATTCAACCAGACCAGCAGCGCCAGAGCGGCAACAAACAGTTCGATCAGAATCCCCGCAGCACCGACCAGCATCCGCTTACGTTTCTCGCGAAAAGCCAGTGAGGAAGAAGCATCAACATAGGGGATCGGCATAAAAACCAGTAGCATGATGCCCATTTCATGGACCTCGCCGCCCCATTTTTTAACCATATAGGCATGACCGAACTCGTGCAGAAGTTTTAGCAACGGATAAATCAAGCTAACCAGTAACAGATTCTCCAAACTCAGTAGCTGGTCGGTGAAATTCGCCATAAGATCCGACCAGTGCAGCATCGCCAGCACCGCCGCAATAGCAACGACACCGAGCCAGACAAATAGTGCCAGCCAACCTAAAAAGGGGCTTAACAGCGGCAGGGTTGCAGTTAAAAAACGATCCGGATCAAGCAATGGAAAGCGGACCGACATCGGTGAACGCAGGTTTGCCAGCAGCCGATTGCGCTGCCCCTGGTCTTGCCGCTGCTGCAGTTCGTCAAAATCGGGCAGTGCACAGGTCTGCAACAGGTCGGAACGGAACAGTTGCGAAAGCAGCCCGATCACCTCATCCTGGGTCGGCATATGATCACCGAGCCGCGCGCAGGCAGTCTCCCAGATCAGACCGAGCGTCCGCCGCCCATCCATCAATCCGATCAACTGATAGGCTTCCGGAGAAAAGCGGTGGTGGCGGCCGGTAAAGCGATCCTGAATGACGTACCAGTCGTCCCCGCGATAGCAGTGCTGATGGATTTGCACATGACTGCGCAAGCGCGGCTTAAGCGGTGCGACACGATACCAGGACTGGCTGAAGAGAGATTCACTCATACGCAGTTCCGACGTTCACCATCATCTCAAGGCAACCAGTTCCACAGCGTTAACTGAACCCACTCCAGCAAATCGCGAGTCCAGATCGATATCAGCTTGCGCCGGTCGATAAAAATCTTGCCGACTCCCTCCATCCCCGGTCGCAGATTGTCGTCAACCGTTTGCAGGTGAGCCTCAATGCGGAAGTAATTGCGTCCTTCCTCAGCGGTGGTAATCGGAGTGATTTTTGACACGGCAAATTGATACCGCTGATTGGGCAAAGACGAAAGAACCAAAGTCCCCTGCTGACCCGTCTGCACATCAGCTATCCGGCGCTCATCAACCTTGAGAATGACCCGGTAGGCATCAAGCGGTGTCACCTCGAACAAGATTTCCCCTTGCTCCACCGCACTTCCAAGTCGTTGGCTCAGGTCACCACTGACCAGCAGTCCGGCAAATGGTGCCGTCAATCTACTCCGCTCCAACTTGGCGACAATCAAGTCGAGCTCGGCTTGAGACTGATCCAGTTGCGCTTTGATAATCTTGGCCTGAGCGCGATCATGCTTGGCAACCGCCTCCTGATACTGCCGATCCAGCTGCCGTTGCTGACTGTTTTTAGCCAGCATTTCCAAGCGTAAGTCGCGGTCGTCCAGAGAACAGAGCAACGCTCCCTGCTCAACCAGATCCCCGGCGCGGGCCGGAGCCTGATCAATAAAACCGTTAAAAGGCACCACCACCGCCCGACGGATTGCACCTTCCAGGGTCATATCGGCAGACAATCGATAATCCCATTCGAGCACACTAAAGCAAGCAATCACTCCGATCAGCAGCAGTAAAAACAGCTTGCGTCCGAAATAACGTGGACCGAACAGACGTTGTAATTGCTGCTGGGCGGCTGCTTTGAATTTAACCGGCAGTGGTTGGTCATTTAAATACTTACTCTCCAACGCCGGGCCGAGCAAAGCAGCGATCGCTCGAAAAAATTCGACATCCCGCTCAGTGAAAGGTCGATCGGCGGCTCGTTCGCAGGTCAGCGCACCGTAATAGCGTCCTTGTCCATATAATGGAAAACTGATAATCGAGGCCATCGATTGCTGACGAGACAAGGCTTCGTGTTCGCGACAGATCAGCACCTCTTCTTCAATCGGCGGATAAGAAATTTCGCGTCGTTGCAGGATCGCTTCTTCCATAACCCGCTCAATGGCACGGGTCAGGTTCATCTTCCGGCCAACTTCAGCACTGTGGGAAACGGCTTGCAGTTTAAGGCGCCGACCGCGCAAGAAACCGAGACTGACCCGTTCGCACTCACTGGCGGCAGACAGCTCGGTGGTAAAAGCCATAGCTGCCGCAGCAAAACTTTCTTGCCCCAGAACCACGGCCAGCATATCGACAGCGGTCTTCAAGCGGTGCAGAGTAGCCTGATCCTGATCGGCCTGTTTACGCCGCACCAGCAACTCCAGCCAGGCGACCCCCCACTGCAACTGTTCCATAGCCCTTTGCAGTTCAATTTCGGCCGAGGCAGAGATTTCCAGTGCGACCACGCCGCACAAACTGTCATCGACCAACAAGGGATAGGCAATGGCGTAGTTTTCCGAAGCCTCTAATTCAACCAGCAGACCGCAACTCTCTTCCAGAACGCGCTCAACAACATCGGACAGCTGCTGTGGATCGTTCCCTTTTTGCGGCCATCCAGCAACCGGTAAAAATTGTTTATCGGCAGCGGCAACAATCAACAGACCCTGAACGACACCCGGAATCAGCCCGCTCTGTAACGCCAGCCAACCGTGGTAATAGTCCTGTTCACTGCAAGCAGCGGTGAAATCAGCCCAGAGCTTCGGTGTATCCCTCTGCGGTTCCTCAATTGTTGCGGTTTCAACGATGCTCATAAATGACTCATTTCAAACGTTTCTGTGTTGGTTGACGAAACTGTTTTTCTACATGCTGTGCAAGTAATTCGTGAATACTTTCCGGCGGTCGTTTATGAAAAAAATGATGAATGACCACGTGCGCCAGTTCGTGGGCCAGCACCCTGATATTAACTTTATTGACCGCAAGATAGACGCTGTTCTCATCTGGCGAAAAAAAAGCAATATAACCGACATGGGCCGCAAACTGATTTTTGTAAACCGCCTGAACCTCTACCTCTGAAGGCAACAGTACAATTGACAAATCGCTGCGCGGGGGATGCATATCCAGGATTTCCTGCACCCGACCGTAAACCAGATCAAGCTTGTTACTCACTTCATCACTCAACAACAATTTGCTTCTCTGTCTGCCCAACGAATTGGACAGCCCCAACCGGACCCGGCTGTTAAACTGCTGTAACAGCTTTTCATCCTGAAATTCCAGACGGACCAAGCGGGTTTTTAACTCGGCAGCCTGATTTGGTGCCGGCAACAGGGTGCAGAGCAGGAGAATGATGATAGCGACTTTCAGGTTCAAGCTACCCCTCAATCTTCAACTTGTATCTACTTAATATTTCATCTATTTTACCCATTGCTTGCCGAGCATCATCCAACTGATCCTGGCGCAAATTCTTTTCCAGCAATGCAGACAAATCTTGCAAACTTTTCACATCCGCAGAATATAAACTGGAGAACTCATTAATAT
>JADFVC010000393.1 GCA_015222355.1 Chloroflexota bacterium
AACAAATATTGGCCACGGACCCACACGGACAGGGGCGGGAGGTAAAACCGGAACTCAGAAAAGTGCACAATCATCCTCACACTCGTTCGCTACACTCACTTAAGACACTAAGATCACAAAGGAAACCCATTATTCAGGTTTTGATCTTCAACCTATAAATTCGCTTTTGCCCTTGTTCTTCTTAGTGGGCTTTGTGGCTTTGTGCGAGATAAGGTTTTGATTTTGTCCCGCAGTTGTCCGTGGCTAAACCGGTTTTTGGGGTTTCGTTTTGCTTCCGGTCAATCAGCGCCCAACTTAAGTAAAATGGATAACCAGATTCAAGTAAAAGGCCGGAAGCAATGCGACCGACCTTTGTTTTAAGCACGGCAGATTAACACTCTCAGCCGTTGCGTTTTTCAAATTCGCGCATAAAATCAGCCAGTGCCACCACCCCAGCCAGCGGCATCGGATTATAGATTGACGCTCTGATTCCACCAACATTTCTGTGCCCTTTGAGAGCGTAGAATCCGGCAGCACCCGCTTCCTGCAGAAACTTTTCCACCAACTCTTCACTGGCTAACTTGAAACTGACGTTCATCGTGGAGCGGTGCGCAGGCTGGGCAACTCCGCGGTAAAAAGCGGACGCATCAATCACGCGGTAAAGGCAGGCGGCCTTTTCCTCGTTCCGCTTTTCCAGGGCAACCACCCCCCCTTCTCCCTTGAGCCATTCAAGCACCAGCTTTGTGGTATAGATAGCGAAGGTGTTGGTGGTATTGGTCAGTGAGTTATCCGCAGCGGCCTGAGTATAGTTCAGCAGCAACGGCGTCTGCTCGCCGGCAAATCCGAGCAGGTCCTCACGGATGATCACCATCGCCATGCCTGACGGGCCGAGGTTCTTCTGCATCCCGGCATAAATGACGCCGAACTTTGTATAATCGATCTGTCGCGAGAGAATTTCCGAGGTCATATCAGCGATCAACGGCACCTCGCCGCTCTCCGGAAACTGGTTCCAACGGGTCCCGTAGAGGGTGTTGTTGCCGGTGAGATGCACGTAGGAGGCGTCCTCGGCAAGCACCGCCGGGTCATAGTCCGGGATTCGGTCATAGTTGGTGTCAGCACTGCTGGCGACAATCTCGACATTGCAGAAGGCGCTAGCGTCTTTGGCAGCCAGTTTGGCAAAGTTGCCGGTTTCAAAGTAAAGACATTTCCGCTTCGGCTTACGACCGGCCAGATTCAGTGGCAACGCAGAAAACTGCATCCGCGCGCCACCGTGGACAAAGAGGATACGGTAATTTTCCGGCACCCCACTCAGTTCACGAAACAGCGCCTGCGCCTCATCCAGAATGGCGACAAACTCCTTGGCCCGGTGACTGATCTCGATCAGCGAAACACCCATCCCCCGGTAATCAAGCCACTCCTGCTGTATTTTCTGCATCACCGGTTCCGGCAACATCGCCGGTCCGGCACCAAAATTATAAACCTTGTTCGACATCATTTGTCCTCCATGCCTAAAACCAGCCACGTAACCCTGCATAGCAGGCGACTTGGGGAAAACCCGTAAATAGTGCTGAATAGTGACTACGCTGGGACAGCATAGCCTTTTTTAGTCACACCGGCAAAACCGGTAGTTTACTGAACTGCATAATCTGGATATCCACTTCGCTCCATTAAATCCACTACAAAAGCTAATATTGGCCACGGACCCACACGGACAGGGGCGGGACGTAAAACCTGAAATCAGAAAAGTTCACAATCATCCTCGCACCCGTTCGCTCTGCTCACTTAAGACACCAAGTAAGCACAAAGGAAACCCGTTATTCAGGCTTTTATCTTCAACCTATAAATTCGCTTTTTCCCTTGCTTTTCTTAGTGGGCTTTGTGCGAGATAAGGTTTTGATTTTGTTGCGCAGCCTATTTCACAACCTTCAAGCGTCCTTTACCACCCGAGCCGCCTGTGGAGGGTGGATCGGGATCCTCATCCGGCATTTCAACTTTCGCTGGAGAAGGCGGTGGATCCCCGCCAATTTGCGGCAGGGTTCCACCCTCCAGCATCTGCCCAACCGTATTGGCAATGGTCAGGCACTGCTTCATACAAACCTTGTAAGCTGGGCACATGGTGCAGTCCGCTTCCCCGGCTGCCGCCCTGAGACTATGGACCACCAGCTCAACACTTTCCAGCTGCGACAAAGGCACAAAATACATAGAACTCCTCGTTTTTTGCCGTGGTCAGCCAGCCATCTCGCGACCGGCAACCTGAGCGAACGCACGCAATTTATCCATCATTTCCTGAAACTCTGCCGGACGCAGCGACTGTTGCCCGTCACTGGCGGCTTTTTCCGGACAGGGATGGACCTCAACCAGCAAGCCATCCGCCCCGGCGGCGGCCGCAGCATAACACATCGATGGCACTAGATGGGCATGCCCAGTGGCATGGGAAGGATCGATCATCACCGGCAGATGGGTGTGTTGCTTCAACACCGGAACGGCAGAGATATCCAGAGTGTTCCGGGTCGCAGTCTCAAAAGTGCGGATACCCCGTTCACAGAGAATCACCTTACGGTTCCCTTCGGAGAGAATATATTCGGCACTCATCAAAAACTCCTGGATGGTCACCGCCATCCCCCGCTTGAGCAGGATCGGCTTGTCAAGCTGTCCAAGCATTTTCAGTAGCGCGAAGTTCTGCGTATTGCGGGCGCCAACCTGCATAATATCGGCATACTTGGCCACCAGCTCGACATCCCGCGGATTGACAACTTCGGTGACAATCGGCAGACCGGTCAACTCCCGCGCTTCGACCAGCAACTTCAGACCATCCTCTTCCATTCCCTGGAAAGAATATGGGCTGGTGCGCGGCTTGAAAGCGCCGCCCCGCAGCAGTCGGGCACCGGCCTTTTTCACCTCGACGGCGGTCTCGCAAATCTGCTCTCGGCTCTCAACCGCGCAGGGACCGGCGACAACGATGAACTCTTTGCCACCGATGGCCAGGCCGGGGACGATCTCAATCTCACTCGATTGCGGATGCACCTCACGACTGGCCAACTTGTACGGCTTGAGGATCGGTACCACCCGCTCGACACCCGGCAGAGTTTCCAGAGCCTGCAGTTTTTCTTTCCCCCGCTCATCACCAACCGCGCCGACCACGTTGCGGGTTTCACCGTGGATCACATGCGGCTGATAACCGAGTTCGACGATCTTCTTTTCCACCTCTGCCAGCGCCTCCTGCGAGGCCCCTTTTTGCATAACAATGATCATGACTTTCTCCTTTTATTGCCGCTTGGGCTGAAAAGGCAAAAGGCCGCCCGATTCTCCCGGCGGCCTTCAATTTCAGATGCAACAAAAAGAAAAACCATGGAAGAACCCTGTTGCCGTTCTGCCATGGTTTATGTGATCCGAAGTCGCTTATCCCTTACAGACCTCTACCTGTGGCAGCCGGCTTGGTAAAGCCGAAAAACCAAAAGAAAAAACTATAAAAGGACGCATAAAAAGTCATCTTCGTTCACCTTCGCTTGATTAAGTTGGCCGATTCTAAACGCGAAACCTTTTGCAATGCAAGGATTTTCTACAGTTCATCCCCCTCTCGCCGCATCTCTGTACAATGCCAATAAAGCTGCTCGGTCCGCGGCTGCACTGCGTCGAGAAACTGTTCGACCCAGCGATAGACATTGTTACGCCGCACTTCGGCACGCAGCTGCCGCATCCGCTGGTGCCGCTCTTCCTCTGTCATGGAGTAGGCCTGCCAGATGGCATCCGCAGTCCCTTCGATATCGTAGGGGTTGACCAGCAAAGCATGCTCCCCCAGCTGTGCCGCAGCCCCGGCAAATTCACTGAGAATCAGAACCCCTTTTTCCTCCACCGAGGCGGCACAATATTCTTTGGCCACCAGATTCATCCCGTCACGTAATGGCGAGATCAGTGCAATTTCGCAGCTGCGGTAATGAGCCAGCAACTGGGTCCGGTCGAGGCTGCGATAGAGGTAATGGATCGGCACCCACCCATGCTCATTGAACCGTGCATTGATCCGACCGACTATTTGATCGAGGGTCTCCTTGAGATTCTGGTAATCCGGCACCAGGGTCCGGCTCGGCACCACCACCTGAATCAGGGTCGCCTGGCGACGTAATTCGGGATATTTTTCCAGGGCCCGCTCAAAGGCCAGAAAGCGATCGGGAATCCCCTTGGTATAATCGAGCCGGTCGACCCCGAGCAGCAGCTGTCGCCCCTGGTAGTGCTCATGCAGATACCAGGCGGCCTCCTCAACCGCTTTGACGGCAGCCCCCTGGTTGAATTCCTCGAAATCGATACTGATGGGAAAATTCCCCACCGAAACCTGCCTCTCGCCGAGATCGAGGACCGTCACGCGCCGCCGGATATCGGCCCTGACATGCGGAAACATTTCACGGACGCAGGCCACGAAGTTACGGCGGTCTCGCAAGGTTTGAAAGCCGAGCAGATCGTAACTGAGCAGCCCCTGCAGCAGTTCCTTTTTCCACGGCAGCCTGCGCAATAGATCGAAAGAAGGAAAGGGGATGTGCAGATAGAAGGCGAGACGGTTTTTCAAACCGCGCTGGCGCAACAGGTGACCGACCAGGGCCAATTGATAATCATGCACCCAGATCAACTGGCCGTCGTCTGCCTGCTCGGCAACCACCTCGGCAAAGAGATCATTGACCTTTTGATAGTGCAGCCAGGTCGTCAGATCGAAGTGACAGCGCCCCAGCAGATCGTGGAACAGCGGCCAGAGGGTTTCATTGGCAAAGCCGCGGTAATAAAGTTCGATATCCTCATCGGTTAAGGGGACCGCCGCCAACCGGTAGCCGTGCGTAGCGGCAAAACGGGCGAACAACTCATCAAAGGGGGCCTGTTCAGAACTGCCCGGCCAGCCGATCCAGAGCCCGTTGACCCGGCTCATGATCGGCTCGAGAGCAGTCACCAGCCCGCCGGATGCGGGTTTGATCTGCCAGCCGTCCTCATCCTGATCCACCACCAACGGCAAACGGTTGGAGACCACCAGAAACTGCTCATCAAGTTTGTTCACCCGCCATTCCTCCTCTTATTGCATACCACTGTTGCAGAAACCGGAGCAACTCCTCCGGCGGTTGCAACCAAAGATCGGCCCGCGTTGCCCGCAGCTGCGAACGGACCAGAACCTTCAGGCCGCGCGCGCCCAACACTGCAAAGGCATCCTCGTCGGTCAGGTCATCCCCCAGATAAGCGATCGGGGTATCGCCCTCGACCTCCTCAAGCAACCGTTTAACAGCGGATCCCTTATCGACATCGAGGCAGCGCAGCTCCAGCCCACCGTCAAATTCTTTCAGCTGCAACAATCCAGCGCCCGTCAATTGCCGCCAGCGGCCGCCGATCAGTTCCCGCATCCGGCCCGCTACAGCCGGTTCGAGAC